>NZ_VWWC01000019.1:0-65618 GCF_011753175.1 Burkholderia sp. Cy-637
TCTCGACTTCGTCGGGCAGGCCGCGCGCTGCCTGCGCGACGAAGTCGAGCAAGGCCGCCTATGCGGCGAGGCGGTGGGCGCGCTGGTGGCGCAAGGCGCGCCGGTGGCGCGGCGCACGGCCCGGCGCGGCACGGCCGGCCCGCATCTGTCGGCGCGCGAGGTCGAGGTGCTGCGCGTGATCTCGCGCGGCGCCAGCAACAAGGAAGCCGCGCAGGAACTGACCATGAGCCCGAGCACGGTGCGCACCCACGTCGAGAACGTGTTCCGCAAGCTCGATTGCTCGACGCGCGCGGCGGCCACGCTCAAGGCCTCCTCGCTGGGCCTGATCTAGCCGCACGACGCGAGGGCGCCTGGCCGGCCGGCTCAGGCCGACGGCCCGGCCAGCACGATGTCCGGCACGCCGCCGGCCTGCACCATGATGTAGACGAGCGGCTCGTCGGTGTCGTTCCTGACGTGGTGGACCACGCCGGGATCGACCGAGTGGAAGCCGCGCACCTCCGTGCGCTCGACGCGGCCGTCGATCCGGTACTCCACCGTCAGCACCCCGCGCACCACCACGAACTGGTCGCTGACATGCGTGTGGTGATGCCATTGCGTCTCGCCGCCGGGCTGGATGGTGGTCTGCAGCACCGTGCAGCCGTCCTCGCGCAGCAGGCTGCGGTACTGCACCTTCGGGTTGGCCAGCGCGATATCCTTGTCGTCCATCTCGTTCTCCGTCTGTCTCGATCCTGCCCGTGCCGCGCCGTTCCGGCCGCGACTCACGAAGTACCGGCACGCCGGCGCCGGAAGCCGTCCACCGCCCACCACCAGCCGGCGATCAGGAAATAGATCGCGCCCACCGCCTCGCTCGACAGCAGCACGCCGGCCAGCACCGAACGCGCGCCGCCCGCCAGCGCGTTCCACGGCGGCTCGGCGCGCCTGCCGCGGCGAGCCGCGCGAGCCAGCTGCAACAGCCCGGACAACACGGCCCAGGCGCCCAGGGCGCGAGGCAGCCAGCTGCCGGCCGCGATGATGATCAGGTGACGAACCGACATGGCATGGCTCCTTCCCGCATTCGATCCTGCCGACGATCATGGCAGCGCCCGAAACCCGCCGACATCGGTCATTTGACCGATGTCGGCGCGCGGCATGCCGCTCACACTTCGCTCGACACCCCCTTGCCTTCCAGCATCGCGTCGATCCACACCGCGATCTCGGCCAGGTAGGGCGGCGTGCCGATGTCGTCGTGCGAGCAGGCCACCGGCGTCGAGCGGATCTCGCCGTCCACGTGCGCGCGCCAGTGCAGCAATGGCGACTCCATCCTGACCGCCTCCTCGGTGGCGGTGAAATGCGTCAGGGTGCCCTTGAACACCTGCCCGGGCAGGTAGCGCTGCGAGATCCGCAGGTTGTTGCGCCGGACCTCGACCAGCCCCTGGATATGCGCCTCGGTGAGATCCGCGAAGATATGCCCTTCGCGGCGCACGATGGCCGTCACCTCCGCCACGCTCAGCAGGTGCCCCGGCTCGATCGTCTCCATCGGGTAGCCGGCCGTGCGCAGCACGTTGGCCAGCGTGTACTGGTCGTCGACGGGCACCTCCTCGGTGGTGTAGAGCAGGTAGCTGTCGAGCATGCCGAGGAAGTCGACCTCCTCGCCCATCGCCTGCAACTGGCAGGCGATCTCGAAGGCCACCAGCCCGCCCATCGACCAGCCCAGCACCCGATACGGCCCTTCCGGCTGCACGCTGCGCATCGCCTCGATGTAGCCGCGGCTCATGGCCTCGACCGAGGCGGCCGGCGTGGTGCCTTCGGCGATCCCGTCGGCCTGCAGGCCATAGACCTGGAAGCCGCCCTGCGCATGACGCGACAGGCCGACGTAGGACCAGCTCAGCCCGCTGGCCGGATGCACGCAGAACAGCACCGGGCCGCCTTGCTCGCGCAACTTGACGGGCAGCAGCCGCTCCACCGGCGAGGCGACTTCCAGCGGGAAGTCGATCTGCCGGGCCTGGCTCGCCAGCTCGGGGAAGGCGAACAGCGTGCTGATCGACAGCCGCACGCCGAAACGCTGGTGGACGCGATCGAGCAGGCTCATCGCCAGCAGCGAATGGCCGCCGAGCGCGAAGAAATTGTCGCGGCGGCCGACCCGCGCGAGCTTCAGCACCTCGGCCCACACCACGGCCAGCGCCTGCTCGGTGTCGCCCAGCGGCGCCTCGTAATGCGTGCTGGCATAAGCGAGCGCGTCCGGCTCCGGCAGCGCGCGACGGTCGAGCTTGCCGTTCGGCGTCAGCGGCAAGGCATCGAGCCGCACATAGGCGGCCGGCACCATGTACTCGGGCAGGCTGGCCTGAAGGCTGCGGCGCAGGTCCTCGGCGCGCAGCGCCTCGCCGGTCCAGTAGGCCAGCAGCCGGCGCTCGCCCGCCTCGCCGTCCTGCACCACCACCGCCGCCTCGCGCACGCCCGGGCAACTCGCCAGGCGCGCCTCGATCTCGCCCGGCTCGACGCGGAAGCCGCGAATCTTGACCTGGTCGTCGTTGCGGCCCAGGTAGTCGAGCGTGCCGTCGGGCCGCCAGCGCCCCAGGTCGCCGGTGCGGTACATGCGGGCGCCGGGCGTGCCCGAGAACGGATCGGCCAGGAAGCGCGCCTCGCCGAGGGCATCGAGATTGCGGTAGCCGCGCGCGAGCTGCGCGCCGCCGATATGGATCTCGCCCGTCACGCCCTCGGCCACCGGCGCGCCATGGGCATCGAGCAGGTAGATCCGCACGTTGCCGACCGGCCGCCCGATCGGCGGCAGCACCGGCCACGCGGCCGGCTCGCCCGCCAGCGTGTGCGCCACCACCACGTGCGATTCGGTCGGGCCGTAGTGGTTGTGCAGGCGGCAGCCGGGGTGGCGCGCGAAGAAGGCCGCGATCTGCGGGGTGATGCGCAACTGCTCGCCGGCCGTGATCACTTCGCGCAGGGCCGGCGCGAACGCGTCGCCCGCGGCCATGGCCATTTCGGCCAGCGCCTGCAGCGCGATGTACGGCAGATACAGCCGCTCGATGCCGCGCGCGCGGATATGCGCCCACAGCCGGCCGAAATCGAGCCGCAGCTCGCTGTCGACCAGCTCCAGCGTGGCGCCGGCGGCCAGCGTGCCGAATATCTCCTGGAACGCCACGTCGAAACCGAGCGCCGCGAACTGCAGGGTGCGCCCGGCCGTCACCACGCCGGCCTGCCATTGCAGCAGGTTGACCAGCGGCGCGTTGGCCATCGCCACGCCCTTGGGCTGGCCGGTGGAACCGGAGGTGTAGATCAGGTAGGCCAGCCGGTTCGCGCCGTCGCCTGCCAGCGCCGGCCGCTCGCGCCTGCCTTCGGCCCAGCCCGCCTCGGCGTCGAGCATGATGCGCGGCGCCGCGGCGGCATCGAGCAGCGACGCCGTCGCGCTCTGCTGCAGCACCGCGGCCGGCGCGCTGTCGGCCAGCATGGCGGCCAGCCGCTCGGCCGGATACGAGGGATCGAGCGGCACATAGGCCGCGCCGGCCTTGAGGATCGCCAGCAGCCCCACCACCATCGCCGGGCTGCGTTCGGCGCAGATCGCCACCCGGTCGTCCGGGCGAACGCCCTGGGCGATCAACTCGTGCGCGAGCGCGTTGGCGCGCTGGTCCAGTTGCGCGTAGCTCAGCCTGCGCTCGGTGCCGTCCAGCGGCGAGCGCTGCGCGAGCGCCACCGCCTCGGGCGTGCGCGCGGCCTGCGCCTCCACCAGCTCGGCCACCGTCGATCCGGCCGCCGGATAGGCCGCATCGCTCAGGTTGTGCTCGACCAGCACGCGACGCAGCTCGGCCTCGCCCAGCATCGGCAAGGCGGCGGCCGGCCGGGACGCGCCGTCTTGCGCCACCATCTCGCGCAACACGCGTTCGAGATAGGCGGCATGACGCTCGGCGGTGGCGCGCTCGAACAGCGAGGTGGCGTATTCCAGCGTGCCGACGATGCCCTCCTCGGACTCGCCCAGCTCCAGCGTCAGGTCGAACTTCGCGCTGGTGCGGGTGGCGGCCAGCGGCGCCAGCGTCAGGCCCGGCAGCCGCAGCGCGGCGCCGTCCAGGTTCTGCCAGGCGAACATGACCTGGAACAGCGGGCTGTGCGACAGGCTGCGGACCGGCTTGAGGCGCTCCACCACCTGCTCGAACGGCAGGTCCTGGTGCGCCTGGGCCGACAGCGTGCGCTCGCGCACCCGCTCCAGCAGCGCCGCCACCGAGGGCTGGCCCGACAGGTCGATCGGCAGCGCCAGCGTGTTGACGAAGAAGCCGATCAGGTCCTCGGTCTCGCCGCGCGCGCGGTTCGCGCTGGGCGAGCCGATCACCACCTGCTGCTGGCCCGACAGGCGCGACAGCACCAGGGCCCAGGCCGCCAGCAGCGTCATGTAGGGCGTCACGCCGTGACGCAGGCTCAGGGCCTTCACGGCCTCGCCCAGCGAAGCGTCCAGGCGCAGCGCCACGGCCGCGCCGGCGAAGTCCTGGCGCGCCGGGCGCGGCCGATCGGTCGGCAGGGCCAGCAGCGCCGGCATGCCGTCCAGCGCGTCGCGCCAGTAGGCCTCCTGGGCCCGCAGCCGCTCGCCGCCGACCAGCTCGCGCTGCCAGCGCGCGTAGTCGGCGTATTGCAGCGGCAGCGGCGCCAGCGGTACCGGGCCGGCTTCCTCGCCGAGCCGGCCGGCCTCGTAGAACGCCGCCAGCTCGCGCGTGAGCACGCCCATCGACCAGCCGTCGGAGGCGATGTGATGCATGGTCAGCAGCAGCGCGTGGTCGTCCTCGGCCAGCGTGATCAACTGCCCGCGGATCAGCGGGCCGTGCGCCAGGTCGAAGGGCGCCAGCGCCTCCTCGCGCACCAGCCGCGCCAGCGCTTGCTCGCGCGCCGCGGCGGGCTGCCCGGACAGGTCGCGCAGGCGCAGCGCGAAGCCGATATCGGCCTCGTCCACGCGCTGCACCGCCTGCCCGTTCAGCGGCACGAAGCGGGTTCGCAGCACCTCGTGCCGCGCCACGATCCGGTCCAGCGCGCGCCGCAGCGCGGCGACGTCGAGCCGGCCGTGCAGCCGCAGCCCGCCCGGCACGTGATAGGCCGCGCTGGCGCCTTCCACCTGCGCGAGGAACCACAGGCGCTGCTGGGCGAACGACAAGGGCAGCGGGCCGTCGCGATCGGCCGGCACGATCGCCGGCAAGTCGCTGCGCGCGGCGCGCGCCACCACGTCGGCCAGCCCGGCCAGCTCGGGATGCGCGAACAGCTCGCCCAGCGGCAGCTCCACGCCCAGGCGCTGGCGCAGTTGCGAGATCAGCCGCACCGCCAGCAGCGAATGGCCGCCGAGCTCGAAGAAGTGGTCGTGGCGGCCGACCCGCTCCACCTCGAGCAGGTCCTGCCACAGCGCGGCCAGCAGCGTTTCGATCTCACCGCGCGGCGCCGCGTAGGCGCGGCTCGCGTAGGCCTGCGCGTCGGGCAGCGGCAAGGCGCGGCGGTCGAGCTTGCCGTTCGGCGTGAGCGGCAGCGCTGCCAGCCAGACGAAGGCGGCCGGCACCATGTGCGCCGGCAGGCTGGCCTGCAGGCGCGAGCGCAACGGCTCGGCCTCGATCGGCGCGCCGGTGCAGTAGGCCACCAGCCGCGCCTCCTCGCGCCCCGGCCGATGCGCGATCACGGCCGCCTCGGCCGCGCCGGCGCGCACCAGTTGCGCGGCGATTTCCTCCAGCTCGACGCGAAAGCCCCGGATCTTGACCTGGAAGTCGTTGCGGCCAAGATAGTCGATGCCGCCGTCGGCGCGCCAGCGTCCCAGGTCGCCCGAGGCGTACATCCGGCCGCCGGGGCGGAACGGATCGTCGAGGAAGCGCTCGGCGCTCAGGGCCGGGCGATTCAGGTAGCCGCGCGCCACCCCCACCCCGCCGATGTGGATCTCGCCGATCGCGCCCAGCGGCACCGGGAGGCCGTGCGCGTCGAGGATATAGATCGCGGTGTTGTCGATCGGCCGGCCGATCGGCGGCAGGCCCTCGCGATCGGGCGCGCAGACGTGCCAACTGGCCCAGATGGTGGTTTCGGTCGGGCCATAGGCGTTGACCAGGCGCCGAGCGCGCGACCAGCGCCGCGCCAGCCGCTCGCCGAGCGCCTCGCCGGCCAGCACCAGGGTGCGCACGCCGGGGAAGTCGACCTCGTCGGGCAGGGCCGCCAGCACCGCCGGCGGCAGCGTGGCATGGGTCACGCCGCCCGCCTCGATCGCCTCGCGCAGGGCCGTGCCGGCCAGCACCACGCCCGCCGGCGGCAGCACCAGCGCGGCGCCCTGGCAGAGCGCCATCACCATCTCGAACACGCAGGCGTCGAAGCTGAACGAGGCGAACTGCAGCACGCGGCTGCCGGGGCCCACCTCGAAGCTGCGCGCCTGCATCGCGGCCAGGTTGGCCAGGCCGCGATGCTCGACCATCACGCCCTTCGGCTGGCCGGTCGAGCCCGAGGTGTAGATCACGTAGGCCAGCGGCGAGGCGGCTGGATCGATCGCGTCGAGCGGTTCGGGATCATGCGCGGGCGCCTCGGCCCAGGCCGAGGGCTGGTCGAGCCGCAGGCAGCGCAGCGCGCCGGTATCGAGCCGCGCCTCGGTGGCGGCCTGCAGCAGCACCACCGCCGGCGCGCTGTCCTCCAGCATGTAGGCGAGCCGCGCGGCCGGGTAGGCCGGGTCGAGCGGCACATAGGCCGCGCCGGCCTTCCAGGCCGCCAGCACGGCGACGATCATCTCCGGGCCGCGCTCCACGCAGATCGCCACGCGATCCTCCGCCTTCACGCCGAGCCCGCGCAGATGATGCGCGAGCCGGTTGGCGCGCAGGTTCAGCTCGCGATACGACAGCACCTGGGTGCCGTGCAGCAGCGCGAGCGCCTCGGGCGCGCGCCGCACCTGGGCCTCGAACAGCCCGTGCGCGCTGGCCTCGGCGGCGAACGGCGCCTCGGTGGCATTGAAGTCGACCAGCAACTGCCGCCGCGCCTCGGGCGGCAGCACCTCGATCTCGTGCATGGGCGTGTCAGGCGCCGTCTCCAGCGCCTGCACGAGACTCTCCAGCGCGCAATGCATGGCCTCGCAGATGCGCTCCGCGCCCGCCGCCGGCACTGCCTGCACGGTCAGCGAGAAGTCCTCGCCCAGGTCGTCGACCGACAGGCTCAGCGGATAGTTGGTCCGCTCGCTGCTCTCCAGCGCGACGATGCCGTCCCACACGGCGGCTTGCGCGTCCTGCACGGGCGCGCTGTGCCGGTAGTTCAGCAAGGCGCTGAACAGCGGCGCGGGCGCGGCCACGCCGCTGCAGCGCTGGGCCAGCGCCAGCGGCGCGTGCTCGTGGCCGAGCAGGGCCGTGAGCCGCGCATGGGTGGCCAGCACGCCGTCGCGCACGCCCTGCTCGCCCAGCGCCACGCGCAGCGGCAAGGTGTTGATGAACATGCCGAGCGCGCGCTCCGAGCCGGCGCCGCCCTGCAGGCGGCCCAGCAGCACGGTGCCGAATACGACATCCTCGCTGCCCGAGGCGCGGCCCAGCAGTCGTGCCCAGGCCAGGTGATGCAGGCTGGCCGCGCTCACGCCGAGCCGGCGCGCCTGCGCGCGCAGGCGCCGGGACAGCGCGCCGTCCACCGCGCGCCGCGCCTGCTCGATTGAGGCGCCCGGCAGGTTCACGTCGGCCAGCCCGAACGGCAGCGTGGGCGTGTCGAGCGTGCCCAGCATGTCGCGGAAGAAGGCCTCGTGCGCCTCGCGGCCCACGCCGCCGCGCACCTGCGCGAGATGGTTGCGATACGGCACCGGCGCCGGCAGCTGCCCGCCCCGGCCCTCGAAATGCGCGCGGATCTCGTGCTCGACGATCTCCAGCGCCGCGTGGTCGAGCACCACGTGGTGGAAGGCCAGCATCGCCACCCAGCGACGCTTCGCCGGGTCATGGGCGAAGCGCATCCGCATCAGCGGCGCGCGGCTCAGGTCCAGGCGGCGGCACTGCGCGCGCAGCGCGTCGGCCACCTCGCCGTCGGCCGGATCGACCCGCGCCTCTTCGACGAGCATCGTCGCGCGGCGCCAGACCACCTGCACCGGCTCGTCGAGCCCGTCCCAGACGATCGCCGTGCGCAGGATGTCGTGACGATCGATCACCGCCTGGAGGGCCGCCGCGAAGGCGTCGATGCGCGCCCGGCCGTCCACCGCGAACAAGGCCTGCAGGACATACGGGTCCTGCTCGCCGGCCGACAGATGGTGATAGAGGATGCCTTCCTGCAGGGGCGCCAATGCATAGATGTCCTGCACATTGGCCACCCCGCCCGGCACGCCGGCCACGATCCGGTCGATCGCGGCCTGGCTCAGCGTCGCCAGCGGCAGCAGCTCGGGCGTGATGCGCGCGCAGCCCTCGCCGATGCGGTTCTCCGGCACCGGCACCGACGGCGCCGCGCCGCCCACCGCGGCGGCCAGCGCCGCCAGCGTGGGCTGGCCGAACAGCACGCGCACGTCGGCCTGCAGGCCCGCCTCGCGCATCCGCGCGATCAGGCCGACCGCCAGCAGCGAATGGCCGCCCAGCTCGAAGAAATGGTCTTGGCGGCCGACCCGCTCGACATGCAGCAGCTCGGCCCAGATGCCCGCCAGCAGCGTTTCGGTCTCGCCGAGCGGCGCCTCGTAGGCGCGCGTGGCGTGAGCCCCGAGGTCCGGCGCCGGCAGCGCCCGGCGATCGAGCTTGCCGTTCGGCGTGAGCGGCAGCGCCGCCAGCATCACGAAGGCGCCCGGCACCATGTAGTCGGCCAGCTCGGCCGCGAGCCGCGCACGCAAGTCCGCGGCGGACAGCCCGGCGCCGTCCTGCGGCACCACGTAGGCCACCAGCCGCTTCTCGTCGGGGCGCCCCGGCGTGTCCTGGCGCGCGATCACGGCGGCGTCCTTCACGCCCGGGCAGCGCGCCAGCGTCGCCTCGATCTCGCCCGGCTCGACGCGGAAGCCGCGGATCTTGACCTGCTGGTCGTTACGGCCGAGGAACTCCAGCCGGCCGTCGGGCAGGTAGCGCGCCAGGTCGCCGGTGCGGTACATGCGAGCGCCCGGCTCGGCCGCGAACGGATCGGCCAGGAAGCGCTCGGCCGTGAGTTCGGGACGGTCGAGATAGCCATGCGCCACGCCGTCGCCGCCCACGTACAACTCGCCGATCGCGCCGGTCGGCACCGGCTGTCCATGCGCATCCAGCAGGTAGGCACGCGTATTCGCGATCGGCCGGCCGATCGGCAGGCGCGGCAGCCGCGCATCGGCGGCCGTCAGCTCGCAGGTGGTCGAGAAGGTGGTGTTCTCGGTCGGCCCGTAGCAATGCAGCAGATGCCGCGGCGCATGGCGCGCCAGCACGCGCGCGACCACGGCCGGATCGACCGCGTCGCCGCCCACCAGCAGCAGGCGCAGCGTGCCGAGCACGTCGCCGAGCAGCTCGGCGATCTGGCTGAACAGGCCCGAGGTCAGGTGCAGCACGCTGATGCGATGCCGCTCCACCAGCGCGCGCAACTGCTGGGGCTGCAGCACGGCGGCATGCGGCACCACCACCAGGCAGCCGCCATGCAGCAGCGGCGCCCAGACTTCGAGCGTGCTGATGTCGAAGGCGGGATTGCCGACCCAGGCCACGCGGTCCTCGGCGTGGAAACTCGCGTAGCCGTTGTTGACGACCAGGCGGTTCACGCCGCGATGCGGGACCAGCACGCCCTTCGGCGTGCCGGTCGAGCCCGAGGTGTACATCACGTAGGCGACGGCTGCCTCGTCGAACGGCAGGCCGGGGTTGGCCGCGGCTTCGTCGGCCTCGCTGCCGTCGTCGATCGGCAGCGCCCGCGCCGCGATCTCCTCGGGCAGCCCCTCGACGGTGTCGACCACCGCGACCGGCGCGCCGCAATCGCGCATCACCCAGGCTTGCCGCTCGGCCGGCGCGCGCGGGTCGATCGGCACATAGGCCGCGCCGGCCTTGAGGATGGCCAGTTGCGCAATCACCAGGGCGGCGGAACGGTCGAGCAGCGTCACCACGCGCTGGCCCGGCTGCACGCCGGCGGCGATCAGGCGCCGCGCGAGGCGGTTCGCCTTCGCGTCGAGCGCGGCGTAGTCGAGCACGGTCTCGCCGTCGATCACCGCGATCGCCTCGGGCGTGTGGCGGGCCTGTGCCTCGAACAACCGATGCACGCCCTGCCGCGCCGGATAGTCCGCCTCGGTCCGGTTCCAGGTATCGAGCAGACGATGCTGCTCGGCGGCGTCCAGCAGCGCGATGCGCGATAGCGCCCCGGACGGCTGCGCCACCATCGCGCGCAGCACGCGTTCGAGGTAGCCGACATAACGCTGCACGGTGGCGCGATCGAACAAGGCGCTCGCGTATTCGAGCTCGCCCGCGATGCAGCCGTCGCGCTCGTCGAGCACCAGCGAGACGTCGAACTTCGCGGCGCGATGCGCGGCGGCCAGCGGCGCGAGCGCCAGGCCATCGAGCGCCAGGCCGCGGGTATCGACGTTGCTCCAGGCCAGCAGGGCCTGGAACAGCGGGCTGTACGACAGGCTGCGCTCGGGGCGCACCGCCTCGATCACCTGCTCGAAGGGCAGGTCCTGGTGCGCCTGCGCGTCCAGCACGCGCGCCTTGATGCGCGCCAGCAAGGCGTTCGCATCGGGCTCGCCGGCCAGGTCCACGCGCAGCGCCAGCGTGTTCACGAACAGGCCGATCAGGCCTTCCACCTCGGCGCGCTGCCGATTGGCGACCGGCGCGCCGATCACCAGCTCGTCCTGCCCGGCCAGGCGGCCCAGCATGGTCGCCCAGCCGGCCAGCAGGACCATGAACAGCGTGGCGCCGTGTTGCTGGCCCAGCGCCTTCAGCGCGGCCGTCAGTTCCGCGTCGAGGCGCACCGGCACCGCCGCGCCGGCGTGATCCTGCCGCGCCGGGCGCGGCCGGTCGGTGGGCAGCTCCAGCAGGGCCGGCGCGCCCGACAGCGCGTCGCGCCAGTAGGCGCCCTGCCTTTGCAGCATCGCCTCGTCGACCCGGTCGCGCTGCCAGCGCGCGTAGTCGGCGTACTGCACCGGCAGCGCCGGCAGGCACGCCGCCTCGCCGCCACGGCCGGCGCGATACAGCGCCGCCAGCTCGCGCGTGAACACGCCCATCGACCAGCCGTCCGAGACGATGTGGTGCATCGTCACCAGCAGCGCATGATCGTCCTCGCCGAGCCTGAGCAGTCGGCCGCGCACGAGCGGCCCCGCCTCCAGGCTGAACGGCGCGCGGGCTTCGTCCTCCACCTGCCGGGCCAGCGCCGCCTCGCGCGCGGCCGGATCGGGAAGCGTCGAGAGGTCCTCGACATGCAGCGGGAACCCGGCATGTTCGCCGTCGATATGCAGCACCGCCTGGCCGCCCTGCTCGACGAAGCGGGTCCGCAAGGCCTCGTGACGCGCGACGATGCCGTCCAGGGCGCCTTGCAAGGCCGGCACGTCGAGCGCGCCTCGCAGGCGCAGGCCGGCCGCGATGTGATAGGTATCGCTGCCGCCGGCGAGCTGGGCCAGGAACCACAGCCGCTGCTGCGCGAAGGACAGCGGCAGCGCGCCGTGCTCCCCGCGCGCCGCCGGCACGATCGCCGGCAGGCTGCTGCTCGCGGCGCTCGCGACGGCGGCGGCCAGCGCATCGAGCGAGGCATGCGTGAACAGCACCGACAGCGGCAGCTCCACGCCGAGCCGCTCGCGCACCTGGGCGATCAGCCGGATCGCCAGCAGCGAATGGCCGCCGAGTTCGAAGAAGTGATCGTGACGGCCGACCTGCTCGACACCGAGCAGCGTCTGCCAGATCCCCGCCAGCGCCTGTTCGATGTCGTTGGCCGGTGCCGCGTAGGCATTGCTCGCAAAGGCCTCGGCCAGCGGCGCGGGCAAGGCCTTGCGATCCAGCTTGCCGTTCTGCGTCAGCGGCAGCGCCTCGAGATGCACGAAGGCGCCCGGCACCATGTGCTCGGGCAGGGTCTCGCGCAAGGCGCCGCGCAGCAGCTCGGCTTCGCGCGGCTCGCCCGTGTAGTAGCCCACCAGGCGTTTTTCGCCGGGCGCGTCCTCGCGCGCCAGCACCACCGCCTCGCGCAGGCCCGGCAAGGCGGCCAGCCGCGCCTCGATCTCGCCCGGCTCGATCCGGAAGCCGCGGATCTTCACCTGGTGGTCGTTGCGGCCCAGGTATTCGAGCTGGCCATCGGGCAGCCAGCGCCCGAGGTCGCCGGTGCGATACATGCGTGCCTGCGGATCCGCGCTGAACGGATCCTCGACGAAGCGCTCGGCCGTCAGCTCGGGGCGATTCAGGTAGCCGCGCGCCACGCCGGCGCCGCCGATGCAGATCTCGCCCGCCACGCCGAAGGGCACGAGCGCGCCGCGCGCGTCGAGCAGATGGATTTGCGTGTTCGCCACCGGGCGGCCGATATGCGCGGCGAACCCCTGCTCGCGCGGCATCGATACCCAGGTCGAATAGGTGGTCGTCTCCGAGGGGCCGTAGAGATTGCAGAGCCGCGCCACGGCGGTTTCGGCGAACAGCTTCTCCACCAGTTCGCGCCGCAGCGCCTCGCCGGCCACGTTCACGGTGCGCACGGATGCGCCCAGGGCGCCGCTGTCGAGCAGGCTCGCCAGGGCCGAGGGCACGGTATTGACGAGGTCGACTTCATACTCGCGCTCGCGCAGGGCGAGGATGTTCGACACCACCTCGATGCGGCCGCCGCGCGTGAGCGGCGCGAAGCATTCGTAGACGGCCAGGTCGAAGTTCAGCGAGGTCGAGAACAGCGTGCGCGCCTGCTCCCGCGCGTCGAAGGCCTCATGGGCCCAGTGGAGGAAATTGACCGCGTTGCGATGCTCGATCATCACGCCCTTGGGCTGGCCGGTCGAGCCCGAGGTGTAGATCACGTAGGCCAGGCTTCGCGCGTCCAGCCCGGCCACCACCGGGTTGTCGACCAGCTCGTGCGCGATATCCGTCGACGACAGGTCCAGCACCGGCATTTCGCCGACCAGCAGGGCGCGCGTGGCCGGCTGGGCCAGCACGGCCACCGGCGCGCTGTCGGCCAGCATGTAGTGCAGCCGCTGCGCCGGATAGGCCGGATCGAGCGGCACGTAACCCGCGCCCGCCTTCAGGATGCCGAGCAGGCCGACCACCATCTCGATGCCGCGCTCGACGCAGATCGCCACGCGCTGGTCCGGCTGCACGCCGAGCGCGATCAGGCGGTGCGCCACGCGGTTGGCGCGCGCATTCAGCTCGCCGTAGCTCAGTTGCCGGCCGTCGTGCTCGACCGCGACGGCGTTCGGGCCGCGCGCCGCCTGCGCCTCGAACAACCGGTGCAGGGTCTGGTCCTGCGGATAGGGCGCGTGCGTGTCGTTGAAGCCGTCCAGAAGCTGCCGGCGTTCGTCATCAGGCAGGATGTCGAGCGCGTGGAGCGGCGTTCGCGGCGCCTGCTCGATGGCATCGGCCAGGCTTTCGAGCGCGGCCTGCATGTAGCCGCAGATACGTGCCGCGTCGATGCTCGCGACGGCCTGCACCGTCAGCCCCAGGTCCGTGCCGTAATCGTCGACCGACAGCATCAGCGGATAGTTGGTGCGCTCCTCCCCGCCCAGCGCCTCGATGCCCTGCCAGGCTGCGTGGCCGGCCGCGAGCGGCCCTTGCGGGCCCATGTGGCGATAGTTCAGCAGCGCGCTGAACAGCGGCGCCGGTGCCGCCACGCCGCTGCAGCGCTGCGCCAGCGCCAGCGAGGCGTGTTCGTGCTCCAGCAGGGCCGCGAGCCGCGCATGCGTCTGCGCGATGCCGTCCTCCACCGCCTGCGCGCCGACGCCGACCCGCAACGGCAGCGTGTTGATGAACATGCCCAGCGTGCGCTCGGCGCCCGCGCCGCCCTGCATGCGCCCGAGCAGCACGGTGCCGAACACCACCTCGTCGCGCCCCGACAACTGCCCCACCACGCGCGCCCAGGCCAGGTGGCACAGGCTCGCGGCGCTCACGCCGAGCCGGCGCGCGTGGCCGCGCAAGCGCCGCACCAGCTCGCCCTCGACCGGCCGGCTGCATTCGGCCACGCCGCGTCCGTCGCCCTGCACGTCGGCCAGGCCGAAGGGCAGCGTCGGCTCGTCGATGTCGTGCAGCATCGCCTGGAAGAAATGCTCGTGCGCGGCGTCGTTGCCGCCGAGCCGCGCCTGGGCCACGTAGTTGCGGTAAGGCAGCGCCACGGGCAAGGCCGCCTGCTCGCCCAGCAGATGCGCCTGCATCTCCTGCTGCACAATCTCCAGCGCCATGTGGTCCAGGGCGATGTGATGGAACAGCAGCATCGCCAGCCAGCGCCGGTTGGCCGCGTCGTGCGCGAAGGCCACGCGCATCAGCGGCGCCTGGCCGAGATCGATCCGGAACCGGCGCGGATCGAAGCGGGCCTGCAACTGCGCGGCGACATCGCCGGCTTCCGGGACGATCTGCTCCTGACTCAGTCGCGCATGGCGCTGGACCACCTGCAGCGGTTCCTCAAGGCCGTCGCGAACGATCGAGGTGCGCAGGATATCGTGGCGATCGATCACGCCTTGCAGCGCGCTCATGAAGGCGTCGAGCCGTTCGCGGCTGGCGAAGCCGAACAAGGCGTGCAGCAGGTACGGGTCGCCGGCCTCGGCCATCAGGTGGTGGTACAGGATGCCCTGCTGCAGCGGCGCGAGCGGATAGATGTCCTGCACGTTGCGCGCGCCGCCCGGCACGCCGGCCACGGCCGCATCGATCTGTTCCTGCGTGAGCATCACCAACGGCAGCATCGAGGGCGTGATCCGCTCGCAATCGGCCGGGATGCCGTTGGGTGGCACCTCGATCTCGGCGCGTGCGCCGGCGGTTTCCGCCAGGGATGCCACGCTCGGCTGGCCGAACAAGGTGCGCACGTTCGCTTGCAATCCCGCCTGACGCATGCGCTCGATCAGCCTGACGGCCAGCAGCGAATGGCCGCCCAGCTCGAAGAAATTGTCGTGGCGGCCGACGCGCGGGATGCCCAGCAGGTTCTGCCAGATGTCGGCGATGATGCGTTCCGCGTCGTTGGCGGGCGCCTCGTAGGCGCGAACCCGATAGGCCTGCGCATCCGGCGCCGGCAGCGCCTTGCGATCCAGCTTGCCGTTCGGCGTGAGCGGCAGCGCCGCCAGATGGAGGTAGGCGGCCGGGATCATGTGTTCCGGCAACTGCGCCTGCAGGCTCGCGCGCAGCGTCTCGACCGGCAAGGCCGTGCCGGTGTAGTAGCCGACCAGGCGGGCATCGCCCGGCGCGTCCTCGCGAGCCAGCACGACGGCGTCCTTGATGCCGTCCACCGCGCCCAGCCGGGCCTCGATTTCGCCGAGCTCGATGCGGAAGCCGCGGATCTTGACCTGATCGTCGTTGCGGCCGAGGTATTCGATGCTGCCATCCTCGAGCCAGCGGCCCAGGTCGCCGCTGCGGTACATGCGCGCCTGAGGATCCTCGCTGAACGGATCCGTCACGAAGCGCTCGGCCGTCAGTTCGGCACGATGCAAGTAGCCGCGCGCCACGCCGGCGCCGCCGATCGCCAGTTCGCCGGCCACGCCGATCGGCGCCGGCTGGCCCTGGGCATCCAGGATGTAGATCCGCGTATTCGCGATCGGCCGGCCGATGATCGAGCCGGCCCGCACCTCGCCACGCGCATGGACATGGCTGCTCGCGTCGATGGTCGTTTCGGTCGGGCCATAGAGGTTCACCAGCGTGACCCCGGGCGCCTGGGCGTGGAAGGCCTCGACCAGCCGGGCCGACAGCGCCTCGCCGCCGCAGAACACGCGCCGCAGCGCCGGGCAGCCGGCCAGCGCGTTCGCCTCGAGCAGGGCCGCCAATAGCGTGGGCACCACCTGCAGCGTGTGGATCGATTGCGTGCGCAACCATGTCGCCAGGTACTCGACGTCGCGATGGCCATCGGGCCTGGCCAGCACCAGCCGGCCGCCCGCCAGCAGCGGCGCGTGGAACTCCCATATCGAGGCGTCGAAGCTGAACGGCGTCTTCTGCGCCACCGCGTCGCCCGCTTCGAGCGGGAACGCGGCCTGCATCCAGGCCATGTGATTGACCAGTTGCCGATGCTCGACCATCACGCCCTTGGGCTGGCCGGTCGAGCCCGAGGTGTAGATCACATAGGCCAGGCTGCGCGCGTCGAGCCCGGCAACGCGTGGATCCGCATCGGGATAAGCGTCGAGATCCTCCGCATCGATCCTCATGACGGGAGCGGGAGCCTGCCCCACCAGGCCCTGCGTTGCAGCGTGGACGAGGATCGCCGCCGGGGCGCTGTCCTCCAGCATGTAGGCGAGCCGCTGCGCCGGATAGCCGGGATCGACCGGCACGTAGGCGGCGCCCGACTTGAGGATC
The DNA here is from genome assembly GCF_011753175.1 of Burkholderia sp. Cy-637. Classification (NCBI taxonomy): domain Bacteria; kingdom Pseudomonadati; phylum Pseudomonadota; class Betaproteobacteria; order Burkholderiales; family Burkholderiaceae; genus Burkholderia; species Burkholderia sp. Cy-637. Next base: position 16,296 of record NZ_VWWC01000019.1, read on the forward strand.
GCCAGCAGGCCCACCACCATGTCGAGGCTGCGCTCGACACAGATCGCCACGCGATCCTCGGGCCGGATGCCCTGCTCGACCAGGCGATGCGCGAGCCGGTTGGCGCGCGCGTTCAGTTCGGCGTAGCTCAGCGTTTGCGCTTCGTGGCACACCGCCGTCGCGTGCGGCGTGCTGCGCACCTGCGCCTCGAACCACGCATGCAGCGTCGCCTCATCCCGCGCATGGCTCGCCGCCGTCGCGTTGAAGCTTTCGAGCAGTTGCGCGCGCTCGGTCGACGGCAGGATCGACAGCTCGTGCAGGGGTGCTTCGGGTCGATGTTCGAGCGCATCGACGAGCTGCTCCAGCGCCGTATGCGCGTAAGCCGCGACGCGCCGCGCGTCGACGCTCGACACCGCCTGCACCGTCAGCACGAAGCCTTCGCCGAGATCGTCGACGCTCAGGCACAGCGGATAGTTGGTGCGCTCCAGGACCTCCAGCACCTCGATTCCGCTCCAGGAGGCACTTGTCCGATCACGCTGCATCGATTCGGCGCTGCTGTGACGATAATTCAGCAGCGCGCTGAACAAGGGCGCCGGCGCGGCCACGCCGCTGCAACGCTGGGCCAGCGCCAGCGAGGCATGCTCGTGGCCGAGCAGCGCGGCCAGCCGCGCATGCGTGGCACGCACGCCGTCCCTGGCACCCTGCCCGCCGACATCGACGCGCAGCGGCAGCGTATTGATGAACATCCCCAGCGCGCGATCCGCGCCCGAGCCGCCTTGCAGGCGCCCCAGCAGCACCGTGCCGAACACGACATCCTCGCGCCCGGCGAGCTCGCCGACCACTCGCGCCCAGGCCAGGTGCGCGAGGCTCGCCGCGCTCACGCCGAGCAGGCGCGCCTGCGCGCGGATCCGGCCGGCCAGCGCGGCATCGACATCGCGCCGCGCTTCCTCGATGCCGTGGCCGTCGCCCTGCACGTCCACCAGCCCGAACGGCAGGCAAGGCTGGTCCACCGTCGCCAGCATCTCGCGGAAGAAGGCCTCGTGCGCCGCCTGGCTCACCCCCAGGCGCGTCTGGGCGACATAGTTGCGATACGGCTGCGGCGCGGGCAGGCTCGCGCTCGCCTCGCCACCTTCCAGGCAGGCCAGCATCTCCTGCTGCATCACGTCGAGCGCGGTGTGATCGAGCGTCATGTGGTGGATCAGCAGCACCAGCAGCCAGCGATCGTTCGCCTCGTCGCGCGCGTAGGCGACCCGCATCAAGGGCGCCTGCCGCAGGTCGAGCCGGTAATGGCGCGGATCGAAGCGCGCCTGCAACTGCCGGCCGATATCGCCCTGCCGCGCATCCAGCACGAGTTCGCTCGCCGCCAGCGGCGCCTGCCGGCAGACCACCTGCAAGGCTTCGTCGAGGCCGGTCCAGACGATGCGCGTGCGCAGGATGTCGTGCCGGTCGATCACCTGCTGGAACGCATCGAGGAAGCCCGCCACGCGCTCGCGGCTCGGCAGGCTGAACAGCGCCTGCAGCAGGTAGGGATCGCCCTCGCTGGTCGACACGTGGTGATAGAGGATGCCTTCCTGCAGCGGCGCGAGCGGATAGATGTCCTGCACGTTGCGCGCGCCGCCCGGCACGCCGGCCACGGCCGCGTCGATCTGTTCCTGCGTGAGCATCGCGAGCGGCAGCATCGAGGGCGTGATCCGCTCGCAATCGGCCGGGATCGCATTGGCCGGCGCCGCCACCTCGGCCCGGCCGCTCGCGGCGGCCGCCAGCGCGGCCAGCGTCGGCTGGCCGAACAGCACGCGGATATCGGCATCGAGCCCGGCCCGGCGCATCCGCTCCACCAGCTTCATGGCCAGCAGCGAATGGCCGCCCAGCTCGAAGAAATGATCCTGGCGGCCCACCCGCGCCACGCCCAGCAGGTCCTGCCAGATCGCCGCCAGGGCTTGCTCGGCCTCGCCGACCGGCGCCTCGTAGCGCCGGCTCACCAGCGCCTGCGCATCGGGCTCGGGCAGCGCGCGGCGGTCCAGCTTGCCGTTCGGCGTGAGCGGCAGCGCCGCCAGGTGCATGTAGCGCCCCGGCACCATGTAGTCGGGCAGGCTCGCTTGCAGCGCCGCGTGCAGCGCGTCGGCCGCGATCGCCTCGCCCGTGTAGTAAGCCACCAGCCGCCGCCCGCCCGCCGCGTCCTCGCGCGCCACCACGGCCGCGTCCTTCACGCCCTCGAGCTGCTCGAGCTTCGCCTCGATCTCGCCCGGCTCGACGCGGAAGCCGCGGATCTTGATCTGCTGGTCGTTGCGGCCGAGGTATTCGATGCTGCCGTCGGCCAGCCAGCGGCCCAGGTCGCCGGTGCGATAGACGCTCGCCCGCGGCTCGCCGCCGAATGGATCGTCGAGGAAGCGCTCGGCCGTCAAATCCGGCCGGTTCAGGTAGGCGCGCGCCACGCCCGCGCCGCCGATCCAGATTTCGCCGGCCACGCCTTGCGGCACCGGGCGGCCTTGCTCGTCCACCAGATAGACCCGCGTGTTGGCGATCGGCCGGCCGATCGGCGGCAGCGTGCTCCAGGCCTCGACCGACTCGGGCAGCGAGAAGGCGATCGTCACGTGGGTTTCCGACGGCCCGTAATGGTTGTAGAGACGCGCCGGCTTCAGGCGAGCGAAGAAGCTGCGGATCTCGTCGGTGATGCGCAACTGTTCGCCGGCCGTGATCACCTCGCGCAGGGCGCAGCCCGACAGCGCCGCCCCGCTGCCGACCACCGCTTCCGCCAGCCCCTGCAAGGCGATGTACGGCAGGTAGATGCGCTCGATGCCGCGCGCGCGGATGTGCTCGAACAGGCGCGCGAAATCGAAGCGCAGCGATTCGGGGATCAGCTCCAGCGTGGCGCCCGTGCAGAGCGTGCTGAAGATTTCCTGGAACGCCACGTCGAAGCCGAGCGCCGCGAATTGCAGGGTCCGGCCGCCGCGATAGCCCTGGTACTGGCTGTCGCTCGCCTGCCAGTGCAGCAGGTTCACCAGCGCCCGATGCGGCATGGCCACGCCCTTGGGCCGGCCGGTGGAACCGGAGGTGTAGATCACATAGGCCAGCGACGCGGCATCGGACGCCTCGGCTCGCGGCGGCGGCGCTTCGTCATCGACATCATCCGGAGCCGTCTCGATGTCGATGGCGATCTCGGGCACGCCGGTGTCGCCGGCCACGCCCGCCGTCGGTGCGTGCGTGAGCACCGCCAGCGGCGCGCTGTCGGCCAGCATCCAGGCCAGGCGATCGGCCGGGTAACCCGGGTCGAGCGGCACATAGGCCGCGCCCGACTTCAGGATGCCGAGCAGCCCGACCACCATCTCCAGGCTGCGGCCCACGCAGATCGCCACGCGCGCATCGCGGCCCGCGCCGCGCCGCGCCAGTTGCCGGGCCAGGCGCTCGGCGCGCTGGTCGAGCTCGCGGTAGCCGAGCTGCCTGCCCTCGAACACCGCCGCCACCGCCTCGGGCGTGCGCCGCGCCTGCGCCTCGAACAGGGCGTGGACCGTGGCCTGGTTCGGCCAGTCGGCCTGGGTCGCGTTGAAGCCGTCGAGCAGGCGCGAGCGCTCCTGCGGCGGCAGGATCGTGAGGCTTTGCAGCGGCGCCTCGGGCCGCTGCTCCAAGGCTTCCACCAGTTGCTCGAGCGCCGTGTGCATGTAGGCGCAGATCCGCGCCGCGTCCACCTGCTCGACAGCCTGCACCGCCAGCCCGAAATCCTCGCCGCGATCGTCGACCGACAGCATCAGCGGATAGTTGCTGCGCTCCTCGCCGCCCAGCACCGTCACCTCGCGCCAGGCATCCGCGCTGGCCTGCTCGGCGCCGGCCTGCACGGCATCGTGCCGGTAGTTCAGCAGCGCGCTGAACAGCGGTGCGGGCGCCGCCACGCCGCTGCAGCGTTGCGCCAGCGACAGCGACGCATGCTCGTGCTCGAGCAGCGCGCTCAGGCGCTGGTGCATCCGCGCCACCGCGGCACGCGCGCCGGTCGCGCCCAGTTCGGCGCGCAGCGGCAAGGTGTTGATGAACATGCCCAGCGAGCGCGCCGCGCCGGCGCTGCCTTGCAGGCGCCCCATCAGCACCGTGCCGAACACCACGTCCTCGCGGCCCGAGACGGCGCCCACCACCTGCGCCCAGGCCAGGTGATGCAGGCTCGCGGCGCTCACGCCGAGGCGCCGCGCCTGCGCGCGAAGCCGCGCCGACACGGCCGGCGCCACGCCCAGGCGCGCCTCGCGCAGCTCGGCCTCGCTGCTCAGCACGTCCACCAGCCCGAACGGCAGCGTCGGCTCGTCGACACCTTGCAGCATCTCGCGGAAGAAGGCTTCCTGCGCCGCGCGATCCGCGCCCAGGCGCGTGCGGGCCACGTAGTTGCGGTACGGCACCTGCTCGGGCAGCGCCTGCGCCTGCCCACGCAGCAGCGCGTCCACCTCGATGCCCATGTAGCGCAGCGAGGTGGCATCGTCGATCAGGTGATGGAACAGCAGCAGCGCGACATGGCGCTGGTTGGTCGGGTCCTCGGCGTGGACCAGGCGCATCATCGGCGCGCGCCCGAGATCGAGCCGCGCGCCGCGGAAATCGTGATGCTCGCGCAGTTGGGCGGCGATATCGCCTTGCACGGCGTCGAGACGGACTTCCTCGACCGGCAGCCGGGCCTCGCGCCACACCACCTGCATCGGCTCGTCGAGCCCTTCCCATCTCACCGCGGTGCGCAGGATGTCGTGGCGATCCACCACGCCCTGCAGCGCGGCCGCGAAGGCGTCGAGCCGTGCCCGGTCGGGCAGGCTGAACAGCGCCTGCAGCACATAGGGATCGCCCCGGCTCGCCGACAGATGGTGATAGAGGATCCCTTCCTGCAGCGTGGCGAGCGGATAGATGTCCTGGATGTTGCGCATGCCGCCCGGCACGCCGGCCGCGATCGTCTCGATCTGCGCCTGGCTCAGCGTCGCCAGCGGCAGCATGTCGGGCGTGATCCGCCCGCAATCGGCCGGAATCCGGTTGGGCGGCACCGTGAAGGACTCGCCCTCGCCGCCCTGCGCCGCCAACGCCAGGGCCGACAAGGTCGGCTGGCCGAACAGCACTCGCACGTCCGCGCGCAGCCCCGCCTCGCGCATCTGCTCGACCAGCTTCACGGCCAGCAGCGAATGGCCGCCCAGCTCGAAGAAATGATCGTGGCGGCCGACGCGCTCGATGCCGAGCAGCGCCTGCCAGAGCCGCGCGAGGGTCTGCTCCACCTCGCCTTGCGGCGCCGCGTAGGCGCGGCTCGCATAGGCCTGCGCCTGCGGCGCCGGCAGCGCGCGGCGGTCGAGCTTGCCGTTGGCGGTCAGGGGCAGCGCGTCCAGGTGCACGAAGGCGGCCGGCACCATGTAGTCCGGCAGCCGCGCCTGCAACGCGGCGCGCAAGGCTTCCGCCGCCTGCTCCTCGCCCGTGTAGTAGGCCGCGAGGCGCTTGTCGCCGGGCACGTCCTCGCGCGCCAGCACGGCCGCGGCCTCGATGCCCTCGATCGCCGCCAGCCGCGCCTCGATTTCCCCCAGCTCGATACGGAAGCCGCGGATCTTCACCTGGTCGTCGTTGCGGCCCAGGTAGTCGAGCGTGCCGTCGGGCTGCCAGCGCCCCAGGTCGCCGGTGCGGTACAGCCGCGCGTGAGGATCGTCGCTGAACGGGTCGCGCACGAAGCGCTCGGCGCTCAGCTCGGGGCGGTTCAGGTAGCCACGCGCCACGCCCGCGCCGCCGACGTACATCTCGCCGGTCACCCCGGCCGGCACCGGCTGGCCCCAGCGGTCGAGCACATGCACTCGCAGGTCCGGGATCGGCACGCCGATCGGGCTTCGGCCGCCATGCCGCGCATCCTCCGCGCCCAGCGCGCGATAGGTGACGTGCACCGTGGTTTCGGTGATGCCGTACATGTTGACGAGCTGCGTGTGCGCATTGCCGGCGCGCGCATACCAGGGCTGCAGCATGCTCGGCTCCAGCGCCTCGCCGCCGAAGATCACCTGCCGCAGGCGATGCGCGCCGGCATCGTCGCCCTGCGCCGCGATCAGTTGCTGGAACGCACTTGGCGTCTGGTTCAAGATCGTCACGCCCTGCTCGCGCAGCAGCGCGTAGAAGGCTCGCGGCGAGCGGCTGACCGGCGCCGGCACCACCACCAGGCGGCCGCCGTGCAGCAGCGCGCCCCAGATCTCCCAGACCGAGAAGTCGAAGGCGAAGGAATGGAACAGCGTCCACACATCCTGCTCGTCGAAGCCGAACCAGGGCGCGGTGGCCTCGAACAGGCGCGGCACGTTGCGATGCTCGACCATCACGCCCTTGGGCAGGCCGGTCGAGCCCGAGGTGTAGATCACGTAGGCGAGATGATGCGGCTGCAGATCGGCGCGCGCGGGGTTGCCGGTCGGCTGCCCGGCCCAGGCGCTCTCGTCGAGTTCGATGACAGGGACCGACCGGGCGCTCGCCGCCGCCACCTCACGGCCGGCGCCTTGAACGAGGATCGCCACCGGCGCGCTGTCGCCCAGCATGTGATCGAGCCGCTCGGCCGGATAGGCCGGGTCCATCGGCACGTAACCCGCGCCCGCCTTCAGCACCGCGAGCACGGCAACCAGCATCTCCAGCCCGCGCTCGGCGCAGATCGCCACGCGCTGGTCGGGCTGCACGCCCATTCCGATCAGGCGATGCGCGAGCTGGTTGGCGCGCGCGTTCAGTTCGCCGTAGCTCAGTTGCCGACCCTCATGCACCACCGCGATCGCATCGGGCGCGCGCGCGGCCTGCGCCTCGAATCGCTCGTGGATCGTGCGCTCCCGCGCCGTCTCGACGCCGGCCGCGCCCCAGCGGGCGATTCGCGCGCTTTCCTCGGGCGTGGCGATCGCCAGGCGATGCACGGGCGTGTGCACCGCGTCGAGCACCTGGTCCAGCAGGTGCCGGAAGCGCTGCTCCAGCGCCTCGATCTCCGCGCCGTCGAAATAGGCCTGGTTGTGGATGAAGTGGATCCAGACCTGCTCGTCGTAGCGGTTCTCGCGCACGTAGATGGCCAGCGGCGTCTGCTCGTGGTTGTTGGAGCGCTTGACCGCGCGCGCCGGCCAGTCGCCGAAGCGCAGGTTGTTATCGTTGCGCTCGTAGGACAGCGAGATGTCGAACACCTGGGCACGCTGCGCGCGCCACAGGCCCAGCTCGCGATTGAGCTCGCTGATGGGGAAGCGCTGGTAGCGGTAATCCTGCTTGAGCATCGCGCCCAGCGCCTTCACCAGTTCGTCGAACGGCAGTTCCTGGTCGAAGCGCAGGCGCATCGCGCTGACGCCGGCGAACATGCCGAGCGTGGCCTTGAACCCGGCATTGGCGCGGTTCAGGATCGGCAGGCCGATGCTCAGGTCCTCGCGCTGGGCCGTCCTCGCGAAGTAGACGTAGAGGATCGCGAGGATCACGTGGAACGGCGTGGCGTCACAGGCGCCGGCGAGCGCGACGATGCGCTCGTAATGGCTGCGCGGCAGGCTGAACTGGTGATTGCGGCTGGGCACCACGGCATCGCCGAAGCGCGCCTTGAAACGCGGGCTGAACAGCGGCTCCGGCACTTCGCGGAACTTGTCGAGCCAGTAGGCGCGATGCTGCTCGAACTTCGGCGACTGGCGATACAGGCGATCCTGCTCGACGAAGTCGAGGTAGGAAGGCGCATCGAGCCCGGGCGCCTGCCCGGCTTCGAGCTGACCATAGATCCTGCCCAGCGATTCGAGCATCAGGCCGATCGCCCAGCCGTCGACGATCAGGTGATGCAGGACCAGCACCAGGTCGAAACAGGCCTCGCCCAGCTTCAGCAGCTCGAAGCGATAGAGGGGAGCGCCGCGCAGCACGAAGGGCGTTTCGAGTTGGCGATCGACATGCGCGAGGGCCGCGGCTTCGGGATCCTCGCTCGCGGAAAGATCGTGCAACGGCAGCACGAAGGGCTCGGCCGGCCCGATTTCCTGCCGCGGCACGCCTTCCTCGTCCTGCTCCCGCGACAGCACGATGCGCAAGCCGTCGTGCCCGCGGATCAGCAGTTCGAGCGCGCGTGCCAGCAGCGCCGCGTCGACGCGGCCCGAGATCCGCACATAACCGCCGATGTTGTAGACCGGCGCCTCGCCATGCATTTCCTGGTCGAACCAGATCTCGCGCTGCGAACTCGTCAGGCCGTGGTGCTCTTGATGCGAAGTGGGATTGTTCATGGCTTTGGGCAGCGAATCGAACGGCCGGGTGCTCTCGTCGGGACATCCCGTCACGCGATTCGACATGGAATGGATGAGCCAGGTGCCGGCGGCGGCCCGCGCATGCGCGATGCCCGTCGCGGCGCCTGGAGGGTCAGGCGCCGGATGCCCGGTCAGGCTCGGGGGAGCAGGCGACGGCGGTCGATAAAGGAGGGAGGGTTTGCGCCCGGCACGAGCCGCCCTCGCCCATCGCCGCGCGAGGCGGCGGAATGTGGCGGAATCGGCATGGCCCTCGCGCAGCGGCGTGTCTCGGATGCGCTGGTCTCAGCACGTTTCTCTCGCTTTGGCGTCGCCGGCCCGGGCGTTGCGGCCAGGCCGGCGGCTTGTTCTGGTATGGCCGCCGCAACGACAGATGAGTCGAATTCAGCAGGCCCAGTCCGCCCGAGCGTAGTCAGGCCGCTTCAGCGTGGCAATAAAAAAATAAAGATGGGGATCGCGAAACTCGCGCCGTCGAACATGAATTCGTAATCGTGTCGAACGAGCCTGCGCGGCGAGTAAGAAATACGCCAGCGTGGCGGGCGGGATCGGTCAAAAAAGCGAGGCGGCGGGACGGGATGCGTGGATTCGTGGCAATGATGCAGGGCCGATTATTGCACGCCATGCAGGCATCGAATCACATAGTGGGAAAGTATCGGGCAGGCGCGATTACGACGCAAGCCGATCGGCGCGGGAGTCTTCCCGGCACGCGCCGGGAAGAAGCTTCGACGCGTATATCACGGAAGCGACGGGCTCGCCGGCGCGCCGGATCACGACAGGCTCTGCGTGACGGTGATCGACGAATCGCCGGGGACCGGAACGGGTTCCCGCTTCGCCTGCCGTTTCGCTTGCCGCTCCGGCACGGCCTGGTCGCCCGCCTCGGCATCCAGGTTTCGCCAATGCGTCGGCTCGTGATCGATCCAGCGCTCCGGCCAGCCTCCCGCCATCGCGCTCATCGACACGGCCAGCATCGACAGGCTTATCCACTTCGACATGCGCATGCTCGACTCCTCGGTGATTCGGTACGTCGCCCGCCATCGCGGGTCCATTCGCGCTTGCATCGCTCATTGCGCGGGCCGGGCCGCCGGATCGCGCGTATCGTGCTCGTCGAACCGCGGCGAGCTTTCGCCGCGATGGATCGTGAGGCGATGCAATTGCCGGCTTCGCGCCACCATCGACGCATCGGGCGGGAAATTCGTGCGTCGATTGGGAAGGTAGCCGTCGTGCCGGGCCTGCAGGAGTTCCTGCCGGACTTCGGCGCGAGTCTTCGCTTGGGCCATCGCCTGCCCGCCCAGGCACCGGCCGCCCAGCGCAATGCCCATGCCGAGCGAAAGGCGCAATGCGTTCTTCATTCCTCGTGTTTCCGGTTCGGTATCGATGGCTTGATTCTGGCCGCGCGCTGCTGCGCGGGCGTGATCCGAACATGAGAATTCCGTCATGTCGGCCTCGCTCCAGGCTAGGGACGCGGGAAGACACAAGGGTGGATCTTGACGTAGGCATAAGGGCTGCCGCAGCGATGCCCGGCGTAGTCCATCTGCTGGTTCGGCATCCCCTGCCGCTCGCGGTATTCACCGCCGCTTCCCTGCGCCGGCCCGCCTGCGCTCGACGTGCATCCGGCCATCGAGAGCAGGGCAATCGGGACAAGCAGGACAAGCAGAACAAGGCAGCGAAAATCGATTCGGGACATGATCCGTATCCGGGAGAGTGGCGATTCGGGTCGCGTGGATTCGCGGGCAGGCGCTCCGCCACACGGCATGAGGCTGGATTGTCGACTTCCGCTCCGGCATGGACATGAGCCCGGCATGAGATTTTCCTCATCGCCGCTTCATGACGCATTTCTCATGTTCGAATCACGATCACGCACGGCTGCCTTTCCATACTGGCCACACGACTCGCCACCCGGCGAGCCCATCCCAAGGAGCCAGTCATGAAGTCGATTCGTTATGCAGTCCTGTTCGTCACCGCCGCCATGTCGATCGGCGCGGCCAGCCAAGCCGCGCAGGCACAAGGCAAATCGCGCACGGATGTCGTCGACGAGCTGAAGGTCGCGCAACACGAGGGCGCCGTGCCGGCGGGCAAGACGCAATATCCGCCGAGCACGGACATGGTCGAGCGCAACAAGGACCTGCACGGCATGACCGTGCATCCCCGCGAATCCGATCCGAAGGTGGACGCGCACGACAAGCTCGGCTCGCGTTGAGCGCCGCCCCGCGGGGAACGCTCGCGACATCGCCCGGCCTCAGGCCGGGCGGCCCGGGCCCGAGGCGGCCTCGCCCGTCGCGCCGGGAAAACGAAGCCAGAAGGTGGTGAGCGTTCCCGGCAGGCTGTCCACGCCGCATTCGCCGCCGTGGTTGTCCATGATCGATTTCACGATCGCCAGCCCCAGCCCCGTGCCCGAGGCGGAATTCTGCCGCGAGGGATCGATGCGGTAGAAGCGCTCGAAGATCCGCGCGAGATGCCGCGGATGAATGCCCTCCCCCACGTCCGAAACCTCGATCAGCGCCGCCTCGCCTTGCTGCCGGCATTCGATCGTGATCGCGCTGCCGCGCGGCGCGTATTTCAAGGCGTTCGACAGCAGGTTGCTGAGCGCGCGCTGATACAGGCTCAGGTCCGCCTCGACGCTTGCCCGGCCCCGCACCACGATCGACACCCCCGCATCCTCCGCGAGCGCCTCGTAATAGCCGGCCACGCGTTCGGCCTCGTCCGCCGCATCGAGCCGGCGGATATCGAGCGACTGCCCGGCCTGCTCGGCGCGCGCGATGAACAGCATGTCCTCGATCATGTGCGACAGGCGCTGGTATTCGTCGATGCTCGACTCGATCACGGCCTGGTATTCGTCCGCGCTGCGCGGCTGCGAGAGCGCCACCTGCGCGGCGGCCTGCAGGTTGGTGAGGGGCGTGCGCATGTCGTGCGCCAGGTTCGACGAGAACTGGCCCAGCCGCGTGAACGACTCGTCGAGCCGCGCCAGCATGCCGTTGAAGGCATGTTCCAGTTCCCGAAGCTCGCCCGACACATGCAGCTCCTGCACGGGATGCGCGAGCCGGCTGGTCGACATCTGCTCGGCGCGCACCGCGAAGCGGCGCAGGGGGTTCAGGCCGAGGCCGGCGATGCCGTAGGCGAGCACGGCGGCCAGCACCACGCCGCAGACTTCGATCACGACGATCGTGTAGGCATGCGCGCGCAGGGTCGACAGGTCCTCGGCGCGATCGTATTGCACCACGACGCGAACCACCGGCGCGCCGGGGCCGGCCAGGCGGACCGTGGAAATCGAATAACGCAGGCTGGAGCGAGCCGGTTCGACGCTGACGGCCGCCGAGGCAGCGGCCGCGGAAAGCAGCGAGGCGTCGAAGCGCAAGCCTTTCGTGCCGACCAGCACGTTGCCGGTCGAATCGAGGATGGCCAGATCCATGTCCGAATGCCCGTGAAGCTGGTCGATCCAGAGGTCCCGGTTCAGCCGCACATCGGTGAGGGTTCCGACCTTGGCCAGGTGCTGGCGCAAGGCGGCCGTGATGCCGTCGATCTGCTCGGCGGCCGAGGATTCGATGCGGCTGCGCAGGGCCTCGTAGAGCGCGAGGCCGCTCAAGGCCAGGATCACCGAGGTCGACAGGATGATGAGGACCGTCAGGCGCCCGCGCAGGGTGTGAGGGACGACGCGCTGCATCATCGCGAAACCGGGTCGCGCACTTCGAGCACGTAACCCATGCCGCGCACGGTGTGGATCAGCTTCGGTTGGTAGGCGTCGTCGATCTTGGAGCGCAGGCGCCGGATCGCCGAATCCACCACGTTGGTATCGCTGTTGAAGTTCATGTCCCAGACCTGCGAGGCGATGGTGGCGCGCGGCAGGATCTCTCCCTCGCGTCGCATCAGCAGCCACAACAGCGCGAACTCCTTGGCGGTGAGCAGGATCGTATCCGCGTGTCGCGTCGCCTTCCGGCGCGTCAGGTCGAGTTCGAGATCGGCGACCTTCAGGGTATTGGTTTCGCGCGCCTGGCCGCGTCGCAGGATCGACTTGATGCGCGCGGTCAGCTCGACGAAATCGAAGGGCTTCGCCAGGTAGTCGTCGGCGCCGAGCTCGAGCCCCTTCACGCGGTCCCCCACGTCGTCGCGCGCGGTGAGAAACAGCACCGGGGTCGACTTGCTGCGCCGCAGGTTCTGCAGCAGGGTCCAGCCGTCCTGCCCGGGCAGCATCACGTCGAGCACCAGCAGGTCGTAATCCTCGGTTTCGGCCTGGTGCTGGCCGGTGGTTCCGTCCTGCACCCAGTCGACCACGTAGCCCGCCTCCGTCAGCCCCTTGCGCAGATAGGCGCCGGTCTTGGGCTCGTCCTCGACGATGAGAATACGCATGATTCCTTTCCTTGCAAGGTTCGGGTGGAGACGCGCCGGCCAGCGTCGGCGCAGTCGATCCGGCCCGGATGATCGCGCCCGGCGCGATCGGGATTGCGCCAAGCATCGCACGAGAAACGCCCCCTGGCGGCAAGATGACGGAATTCTCATGTTTCGCGCATGTTTGCGCTGCAACAGGCATCTAGCATGGTGGCCAAGCTACTCGATGCCTCTTTCACTCATGCGTCTCGAACCCCTGGCCATCCTGGCCGTCGGCCTGCTGCTTCCCAATCTCGCCGGCGCGCAGCAGAACGACACGGCACCGCCGCTGTCGCTGGGCGAGGCATTGCGCATCGCCAACGCGAACAGCCCGCTGCTGACCAGCGCCCGCGCATCGGCCAATGCCGCCGCCGGTGCCCAGTTGCAGGCCGGCATGCGCCCCAATCCCGACCTGTCGTTCCTGCAGGAAAGCTTCAAGCGCTATGACCGCACCAGCACCGCGATGATCAGCCAGCGCATCGAGACGGCCGGCAAGCGCGGCTATCGCGTTGACGTCGCCGCCTACGGCCGCGAGGCTTCGCTGGCGGCGATGGACGCCCAGTCCGCCGCCGTGCGCGGCAGCGTCGTCCAGGCATTCTACGGACTCCTGTCCGCCCAGCGCACGCTCGCCGTCAGCGAGGAATCGGCCGCGATCGCCGAGCGCTCGACCGAGCTGGTCGCCAAGCGCGTCAGTGCGGGCAAGGTGTCGCCGGTCGAGGAGACCAAGGCGCGCGTCGCGCTGGTGGCCACCCAGATCGCGCTCACACGCGCCGCGGCGGACCTGAGCGCCGCGCGCGCGCGGCTTGCCGGCGCGCTGGGCGGCGGCTGGCCGGGCGGCAGCGCCAGCGAGGACGGCTTCGAAAGCCTGCCGGAGATGCCCGCGCTGCCGGCGCTCGACGCCCGCCTGGAGGACGCGCCGCTCACGCGCGAGGCGATGGCCCGGGTCAGGCAATCGAATGCCCGCATCTCGCTGGAGCGCGCGCGGCGCATTCCCGACCTCACGATCAGCGCCGGCTACAAGCGCGTGACGACAGGCGGCATCGCCGACAACCAGGCGGTGGTCGGCATCTCGATCCCGCTGCCGATCTTCGACACCAATCGCGGCGCCATCGACGAAGCCACCCACTCGTCGGAACAGGCCAGCGCCGATCTCGACGGCACGCGCCTCGCGCAGCGGCAGGCGCTGGCGCAACGCTACGCGGACTATCGCAGCTCGGCGCTGGAGGCCGAGCGCCTGAAGCGCGACGTGCTGCCGGCGGCCCGCTCGGCGCTGGAGGCCATGTCGCGCGGTTATGCGCTCGGCAAGTTCCAGTTCCTGGACGTGCTGGACGCGCAACGCACGCTGTTCGACAACCAGACCCGCTACATCCGCGCGCTGACCGACGCGCATCTCGCCGATGCGGATCTCGGCCGCCTGCTCGGCACCCCGCTCGACGCCGCGGCCCCGACCGTCCAACCCTGAGGAACCCCCTTATGCCGAGCCAACCGAAGCGCGTCGCCCTGGCGATCGCGCTGGCCTGCGGGCTTGCCGTCGCCGCGGCGCTTGCCTTCGCCGCGCTGCGCACCACCGCGAGCACGCCAGCCGATGCCGCCACGTCGGCGCCCGCCGCGGTACGCGGCGGCACCGTGCTGACCGACGGCGCCTACGCGCTGGAAATCGTGCAGGGCGAGCGCGACGGCCAGGCCACGCTGGCCGTCTATCCCTCGCTGCGAGGCAAGCCGGTCAAGCCCGCCGGCAACACGCTCACGGCCACCATCGAGCGCTACGACGGCACGCGCGGCCCGTTGGCACTGCTGCCCGGCGCGGACGGCTACCGCAGCGCCGCCGCGATCCCGAAACCGCATGTCTTCGAGGTGAAGCTCAACTGGCAGGCCGAAGGCGCGACGCGGACCTTCGACTATCGCCAGAACCAGCACGCCGTGCCCCTGGACGACCAGCAACTGGCCGAGGCGAGGATCGGCGTCGATCCGGCCGGGCCGGCGGCGATCGCCGATTCGTTCCAGCTTCCCGGCGAGATCCGCTTCAACGCCGATCGCACCGCGCAGATCGTGCCGCGCGTGGCCGGCGTGGTGGAGAAGGTGGCCGTGTCGCTCGGCCAGCAGGTGAAACGCGGCGAGCTGCTCGCCGTGCTGGCCAGCCCGGAGCTGTCCGACCGGCGCAGCGAGCTGCTGACCGCGCAGCGCAGGCTGGTCGGCGCGCGCCAGGTGTACGAGCGCGAGCGCAGGCTGTGGCAGGAGCGCATCTCCGCGGAACAGGATTACCAGGCCGCCCAGGTGCAACTGCGCGAGGCGGAAATCGCCGTGCAGAACGCGCGGCAGAAGCTGTCCGCCATCGACGCGTCCGCCGGCGGCACGCTCAATCGCTACGAACTGCGCGCGCCGTTCGACGGCTCGATCGTCGAGAAGCGCGTCACGCCGGGCGAGGCCGTGGCGGCCGACACGAGCATCTTCGTGCTGTCCGACCTGTCGAGCGTGTGGGCCGAAATGGCCGTGCCCGCCCAGCGCCTCAAGGAGGTGTATGTCGGCAAGCAGGCCAGCGTGTCCGCGACGGCATTCGACTCGCAGGCGCGCGGACAGGTCGCCTATGTCGGCGCCCTGCTCGGCGCCCAGACCCGCACGGCACCCGCGCGCATCGTGCTGCCCAATCCGGGCGGCACCTGGCGGCCGGGCATGTTCGTCAACGTCACGGTCGATACCAGCGCGCACACCGTGCCGCTCGCGGTCAGGACCGACGCGCTGCAGACCGTCGACGGCGCGCCGGCGGTGTTCGTGGCATCGAAATGGGGGTTCGTCGCGCAGCCCCTCAAGACCGGCATTCGCGATGCCCGGTTCACCGAGGTGCTGGACGGGCTGAAGCCCGGCCAGCGATACGCGGCGAGCAACAGCTTCGTGCTCAAGTCGCAGCTGGAAAACAGCGCGGCCGACAGCGATTGATCCCATCCGTGCCCGCCCGCCGCTCAATCTGGACTCCTCCATGTTCGATCGCCTGATCCACTCCTCCATTGCCCATCGCTGGCTCGTCCTGCTCGCGATCCTCGCGCTGGCCGCGCTCGGCATCTACAGCTACCAGCGGCTGCCGATCGATGCCGTGCCCGACATCACCAACGTGCAGGTGCAGATCAACACGCCCGCGCCGGGCTACTCGCCGCTCGAGGTCGAGCAGCGCGTCACCTATCCGCTCGAGACCGCGATGGCGGGCCTGCCGCACCTGGAGCAGACGCGCTCGACCTCGCGCTACGGCATCTCGCAGATCACGGTGATCTTCAAGGACGGCACCGACATCTACTTCGCGCGCCAGCTCGTCAACGAGCGCCTGCAGCAGGCCAGGGACCGGCTGCCCGAAGGCGTGGCGCCGATCATGGGGCCGACCTCGACCGGGCTCGGCGAGATCTACATGTGGACGGTCGAGGCCGATGCCGGCGCGCGCAAGCCCGACGGCGGCGCCTACACGCCGACCGACCTGCGCGAGCTGCAGGACTGGGTGATCCGCACGCAATTGCGCAACGTGCCGGGCGTGACCGAGGTGAACTCGATCGGCGGCTACGTGAAGGAGTATCAGATCGCGCCCGATCCGGCCAAGCTGATGTCCTACGGGCTGTCGCTGGCGGACGTGGTGCGCGCGGTGCAGTCGAACAACGACAACGTCGGCGCGGGCTACATCGAGAAGCGCGGCGAGCAGTACCTGGTGCGCGTGCCGGGGCAGGCGCGCTCGCTCGACGACCTGGCCAACATCGTGCTCGCCAACGCGGGCGGCGTGCCGGTGCGCATGCAGGACATCGGCCAGGTGCAGATCGGCCGCGAGCTGCGCACCGGCGCGGCCACCGAGAACGGCCGCGAGGTGGTGCTGGGTACCGTCTTCATGCTGATCGGCGAGAACAGCCGCACGGTGGCCGAGGCGGTGGCCGCCAGGATGAAGGACGTCAACCGCTCGCTGCCGCCGGGCGTGCGCGCGGTGCCGGTCTACGATCGAACCGTGCTGGTCGAGAAGGCCATCGCGACGGTCAAGAAGAACCTGCTGGAAGGCGCGCTGTTCGTCATCGCGATCCTGTTCCTGTTCCTCGGCAACCTGCGCGCGGCCCTGATCACCGCGCTGGTGATCCCGCTGGCGATGCTGATGACCTTCACCGGCATGGTGAACCTGAAGGTCAGCGCCAACCTGATGAGCCTGGGCGCGCTCGATTTCGGCATCATCATCGACGGCGCGGTGGTGATCGTCGAGAACTGCGTGCGGCGCCTGGCGCATGCGCAGGCGGCGGCGGGCCGCCCGCTCACGCGCGAGGAACGCCATGCCGAGGTCTACCAGGCGTCCCAGGAAGCGCGGCGCGCGCTGATCTTCGGGCAGGTGATCATCATGGTGGTGTATTTGCCGATCCTGGCGCTCTCGGGCGTGGAGGGCAAGATGTTCCATCCGATGGCGATCACGGTGGTGCTCGCGCTCGCCGCGGCGATGGTCCTC
Source organism: Burkholderia sp. Cy-637 (assembly GCF_011753175.1). Taxonomy (NCBI): domain Bacteria; kingdom Pseudomonadati; phylum Pseudomonadota; class Betaproteobacteria; order Burkholderiales; family Burkholderiaceae; genus Burkholderia; species Burkholderia sp. Cy-637. Next base: position 33,285 of record NZ_VWWC01000019.1, read on the forward strand.
ACCGTCACCTTCATCCCCGCCGCGGTGGCGCTGTTCATCGGCGAGAAGGTCGAGGAGAAGGAGAACCGCCTGATGTCGTGGGCGCGCTCGCTCTACGCGGTGCTGCTCGATCGCTGCCTGCGCCGCCCCGGCCCCGTGCTGGCCGGCGCCACGCTGGCGGTGGCGGCCACCCTGCTGATCGCCACCCGGCTCGGCAGCGAATTCATCCCCAGCCTCAACGAAGGCGATTTCTCGATCTCCGCGCTGCGCATCCCGGGCACCAGCCTCACGCAATCGCTCGAGATGCAGCGGCAGATCGAGGCCACGCTCAAGGCGCGAGTCCCCGAGATCGAGCGCGTGTTCGCGCGCACCGGCACGGCCGAGGTGGCCACCGACCTGATGCCGCCGAACCAGTCCGATGCCTACATCATGCTGAAGCCGGCCAGGGACTGGCCCGAGCCGAGCAAGCCGCGCGAGCAGTTGCGCGACGAGATCGAGGCGGTGCTCGCCGCGATACCGGGCAGCGTCTACGAGTTCTCGCAGCCGATCCAGTTGCGCTTCAACGAACTGATCTCCGGCGTGCGCAGCGACGTGGCGGTCAAGCTGTTCGGCGACGACATGGGCACGCTCGAGGCCACCGCCAAGCGGATCGCCGACGCGCTGCAGCAGGTGCCGGGCGCGATCGAGGTCAAGGTCGAGCAGACCGCCGGCCTGCCCGTGCTGAGCATCGATCCCGACCGCGAGAAGCTGGCCCGCTACGGCATCAATATCGCCGACGTGCAGGCCCCGGTGGCCGCGGCGCTCGGCGGGAAGACCGCCAGCACACTGTTCCAGGGCGATCGCCGCTTCGACATCGTGGTGCGCCTGCCCGAGACGCTGCGCTCGGACATCGACGCGATCCGGCGCCTGCCGATCGCGCTGCCCGTCACGGCGGCTCCAGGTGCCCCCGCCGCCGCGGCAACGCCTTCGCCGGCTGCCAGCGGCGTGAACCCGGCGGGCGCCGCCTTCGTGCCGCTTTCCGAGCTGGCGAACATCGAGCTGGCGCCGGGGCCGAACCAGATCAGCCGCGAGGACGGCAAGCGCCGCATCGTGGTCAGCGCGAACGTGCGCGGGCGCGACGTCGGCTCCTTCGTCGCCGATGCGCAGGCGAAACTGCAGGCCGAGGTCGCCATCCCGCCCGGCTACTGGCTCACCTGGGGCGGCCAGTTCGAGCAGTTGCAGAGCGCGACGGCACGCCTGAAGCTGGTCGTGCCGCTGGCGCTGCTGCTGGTGTTCGTGCTGCTGTTCATGATGTTCAACAATGCCAAGGACGGCCTGCTGGTGTTCACCGGCATCCCGTTCGCGCTGTCGGGCGGCATCCTGTTCCTGTGGCTGCGCGGCATTCCGCTGTCGATCTCGGCGGCGGTGGGCTTCATCGCGCTGTCCGGCGTGGCGGTGCTCAACGGGCTGGTGATGATCTCCTTCATCCGCAACCTGCGCGAGGCCGGCAGCCCGCTGGCCGAGGCGGTGCGCGAGGGCGCGCTGACCCGGCTGCGCCCGGTGCTGATGACGGCGCTGGTCGCCTCGCTCGGCTTCGTGCCGATGGCGATCGCCACCGGCACCGGCGCCGAGGTCCAGCGCCCGCTGGCGACAGTGGTGATCGGCGGCATCCTGTCCTCGACGATGCTGACCCTGCTGGTGCTGCCGGTGCTTTACCGGCTCGTCTACAGCGGGTCGGCGCGCACGGCCCAGGCAGACCGGGCAAGCACCGCGAGCCGGCTGCTCGACCGGCTGCTCGACCGGCTGCACTACCGGCGCGGGCCGGGCTGATCTTCGCCGTCCCTCCCCGAACCCCAAACCTCCGACGATTGCCGGCGCGAAAACCGCGCCGGCATCGCCGCGTCATGGCGCCCTTTATTACCGCATCGTTATTAACCCGCCTTCCCACAAGGTTAATTCTATATATCGCGATATTCCGATATATGCTTCGTCCGACGACGTTACAATCGGGTCCCGCCGTTCCACCGATTCATCACCCATGACGCTCGACATCGACGCGATTCACAAGGCCCTGGCCAACCCTGTCCGGCGCGAGATCCTCGCCTGGCTCAAGGAGCCCGAGCACCACTTTCCGGACCAGGCCCTGCATGCCTCGTTCCAGGAAGGCGTGTGCGCCGGCCAGATCGACTCGCGTTGCGGCCTGTCGCAGTCGACCGTGTCGGCCCACCTCGCCACCCTGCAGCGCGCGGGGCTGGTGCAGAGCTCCCGGGTCGGCCAGTGGGTGTTCTTTCGGCGCAACGAAACGGTGATCCGGGCCTTCGTCGATCAATTGCAAACCAGCCTGTAGCGTCGATATCGCCGCCGCGAGGCTTGCCGGGTTCGTGCCCGGCCCAACTCATTCGATAAGGAGTCCCTGCCATGCCAACCCTGTTCGATCCGCTGGTCGTCGGCGACCTGACGCTGCCGAACCGTATCGTGATGGCCCCGCTCACGCGTGCCCGCTCGGGCGACGAGCGCGTGCCGAACGCGCTGATGGCGCGCTACTACGCCGAGCGCGCCTCCGCCGGCCTGATCCTGACCGAGGCCACCTCGGTCACGCCGCAGGGCGTGGGTTACGCCAAGACGCCGGGCATCTGGTCCGACGAGCAGGTCGAGGGCTGGAAGCTGGTGACCCAGGCCGTGCACGAGGCGGGCGGCAAGATCTTCATGCAGCTCTGGCACGTGGGCCGCATCTCGGACCCGATCTTCCTGGACGGCCAGCTGCCGGTGGCGCCGAGCGCGATCGCGGCCGGCGGCCACGTCAGCCTGGTGCGCCCGGAGCGCGCCTTCGTGACGCCGCGCGCGCTCGAACTCGACGAGATCCCGGGCATCATCGCGGCCTATCGCAAGGGCGCCGAGAACGCCAAGCTGGCCGGCTTCGACGGCGTGGAAATCCACGGCGCGAACGGCTACCTGCCCGACCAGTTCCTGCAGGACAGCACCAACCATCGCACCGACGCCTACGGCGGTTCGATCGAGAACCGCGCGCGCTTCCTGCTCGAGGCGGTGGATGCGGCCATCGAGGTATGGGGCGCCGAGCGCGTCGGCGTGCACCTGGCACCGCGCGGCGATGCGCACACGATGGGCGATTCGAACCCGGCGGCCACCTTCGGCTACGTCGCGCGCGAACTCGGCCGCCGCAAGATCGCCTTCATCTTCGCGCGCGAAAGCGAAGGCGATAACCGCCTCGGCCCGCAACTGAAGGCAGCCTTCGGCGGCCCCTACATCGCCAACGAAGCGTTCACGCTCGACAGCGCGCAAGCCGTGCTGGCCAAGGGCGAGGCCGATGCGGTGGCGTGGGGCAAGCTGTTCATCGCCAATCCGGACCTGCCGCGCCGCTTCCAGCTCAACAGCGAGCTGAACGCGCCGGTGCCGTCGACCTTCTACGCCGAGGGCGAGACGGGCTACACCGACTATCCGTCGCTCGAAAACGTCGCCTGACGACCGGGCGGGCGCTTGCCCGTCCTCGCGGCCGCCGCTCACGCCCGATGCGTGAGCGGCGGCCGTTTTGCTTTCGGGCGCCCGAAAACGGGATCGGATCGATTCGCGACAACACGTGCCGAGGAAGTGGCCGCCCTATTTATACCCGGATGATATTGACGATCGATTTACATCCGGGTATAAATTCGCTCCTTGTCCACAACGGCCCCCTTGCCTGCCCCGAATCATGTCTTCCGCCATCGACCTCAATGCCGGCGCGCTCGCCCCGGTAGCCCGCGAATCCGACCTGGGCGCCTTGCCCGTGAGCGGCACCTTGCCGCCGGAGCTGGACGGCTGGCTGGTGCGCAATGGCCCGAATCCCGTGACTGGCCGCTTCGCCGGCCAGGACCTGCTGTCCTGGTGGCCCGAGGCCGCGATGCTGCATGCGGTCGGCTTCGCCGACGGCCGCGCGAGCGGCTATCGCAACCGCTGGCTGCGCACGCGCCGCTGGGCCGAGCACCACGCGCCCGAACAGTTCGAGGCGATGCCGGACACCAATCCCAACATCAACGTGATCCGCCATGGCGGCAGCACGCTGGCGCTGGCCGAGGGCGGCATGCCGCTGGAAATCTCGCCCGGCCTCGACACGCTCGGCCCGGCACACCACCTGCCCGCCTTCGCGCAGGGCATGGGCGGACATCCGAAGGTCGATCCGGAAACGGCTGAGCTGGTCGGGTTTCGCGCGCACTGGATGCAGCCCTACCTGCGCTACATGGTGGCCGCGCCCGACGGCACCACGCGCGTGGACCTGCCGATCGAGCTGCCGCGCCCGTCGATGATCCACGACCTCGCGATCACGGCCAGCCACAGCCTGCTGCCGGACCTGAACGTGATCTACGATTTCTCGATGCTCAAGCGCGGCCATCGCATGCCGCTGCGCTGGGAGGCGGACCGGCCGGCGCGCATCGGCGTGCTGCCGCGCCATGCCGGCAACGCCGATGCCCTGCGCTGGTTCGAGATCGCCCCCTGCTTCATCCAGCACGTGATCAACGCCTGGGATGCGGATGCCTCGACCATCGTGCTCGACGTGATCCGCTATCCCTGGTTCCTGCGCCTGTCGCCGGACGGCCAGGCCTTCGAGCCGAACCCGGTCGGCACGCCGTGGCGCTACCGCTTCGATCTCGAGGCCGGCACGGTCGAGGAAGGAGCGCTGTCGGACCTGGCGCTGGAGCTGCCGCGCATCGACGAGCGCCGCACCGGCCGCGCCTATCGCTATTGCTACGCGGTCGAGCAGCCGGGCCTGGACGAGATGCGCGGCATCGTTCGCCTCGATGTCCTCACAGGCGAGGTGATGCGCCACGCGGTGCCGCCCGGCGACCAGAACAGCGAACCGGTGTTCGTGCCGCGCGCGGCATCGAGCGAGGACGACGACGGCTGGGTGCTCGCCTGCGTGTACCGCGCGGCCACCGACACCAGCGACGTGGTGGTGCTCGACGCGCGCCGGCTCGATGCCGAACCGGTGGCGACCGTGCATCTGCCGGTGCGGATCCCGGCGGGCTTTCACGGTGCCTGGCTGCCGCGCGACTGAAGCCGCGGCACCGCGCAAGCAAAAAAGGCACGTCGGGCGGCGTGCTTGCACACACCGCCCGACGTGCCTGTCAGCCGGCCATCAACCGGCCATCAGCCGGCGGGGGTTCAGTCCCGATTCGCCTGCAGCACCGTGAGGGCCGTCATGTTGACGATACGGCGCACGGTCGAGCTGGAGGTCAGCACGTTGACCGGCGCGTTGACGCCGAGCAGGAACGGCCCGACCGCCACGTTGCTGCCCGCGCTGGTCTTCAGCAGGTTGTAGGCGATGTTGCCGGCGTCCACGTTCGGGCAGACCAGCAGGTTGGCCTCGCCCTTGAGCCGCGAATGCGGCAGGATGCGCTGGCGCAGCGCCTCGTCGAGCGCGCAGTCGCCGTGCATCTCGCCCTCGATCTCGAGATCGGGCGCGCGCTCGCGCACCAGCTCCAGCACCTCGCGCATCTTCGCCCCCGAGGCCGAGCTGCCCGAGCCGAAGTTCGAGCGCGACAGCAGCGCCACCTTCGGCTGCAGGTTCAGCCAGGCCATCTGCGAGGCGGCCGAGACCGTGAATTCGGCGATCTGCTCGGCGTTCGGGTTGTCGTTGACGTGGGTGTCGACCAGGGCCACCGTGCGCTTGTCGAGCAGCAGGATGTTCATCGCCGCGTAGGTGCGCGCGCCGCGCTGCTTGCCGATCGCCTCGTCGACGAAGCGCAGGTGGTCGTGATAGGCGCCCACCGTGCCGCAGATCATCCCGTCCGCATCGCCGAGCCGCACCATCATCGCGCCGATCAGGGTCAGGCGGCGGCGCATCTCGACGCGCGCCATCTCCTTGGTGATGCCGTCGCGGCAGCGCAGCTCCCAGTAGGTGGTCCAGTATTGATGGAAGCGCTCGTCGTACTCGGGGTTGGTGACTTCCACGTCCTCGCCCAGGCGCAGGCGCAGGCCGAACTTCTCGATGCGCGCGAGCAGCACCTCGGGGCGGCCGATCAGGATCGGCCGCGCCAGCTTCTCGTCGACGATCACCTGCACGGCGCGCAGCACGCGCTCCTCCTCGCCTTCCGCGAACACGATGCGGGTCTTCGCGCCATCGCGCACGAACTGCTTGGCCGCCGCGAACAGCGGCTTCATGAAGGCGCCCGAGTGATAGACGAACTGCTGGAGCTGGTCGGTGTAGGCCGCGAAATCGGTGATCGGGCGCGTGGCCACGCCGTCCTCGATGGCAGCGCGGGCCACCGCCGGCGCGATGCGCAGGATCAGGCGCGAGTCGAAGGGCTTGGGAATCAGGTACTTCGGCCCGAACGACAGGTCGTAGGCGCCGTAGGCGGCCGCCACCGCGTCGTTCGCCTCTTCCTGGGCGAGGCCGGCGATCGCGTGCACCGCCGCGATCTCCATGCGCCGCGTGATGGTGGTGGCGCCCACGTCGAGCGCGCCGCGGAAGATATACGGGAAGCACAGCACGTTGTTGACCTGGTTCGGGAAGTCCGAACGGCCGGTGGCGATCACCACGTCCTCGCGCGTGGCGTGGGCGAGCTCGGGGAAGATTTCCGGCGTCGGGTTCGCGAGCGCCAGGATCAGCGGGCTGGCGGCCATCTTCTTGAGCATCGCGGCGCTCAGCACGCCGCCGGCCGACAGGCCGAGGAACACGTCGGCGCCCTCGATCACCTCGTCGAGCGTGCGCGCCGAGGTGTCCTGCGCGAAGCGCGCCTTGTCCGGGTCCATCAGCGTGGTGCGGCCCTGGTAGACCACGCCCTCGATGTCGGTGGCCCAGACGTTCTCGATCGGCAGGCCCAGGTCGACCATCAGGTCCAGGCAGGCCAGCGCCGCGGCGCCCGCGCCGGAGGTGACCACCTTGACCTGCTTGATGTCCTTGCCGACCACCTTCAGGCCGTTGATGAAGGCCGCGCTCACCGTGATCGCGGTGCCGTGCTGGTCGTCGTGGAAGACCGGGATCTTCATGCGCTCGCGCAGCTTGCGCTCGACCGTGAAGCACTCGGGCGCCTTGATGTCCTCGAGATTGATACCGCCGAAGGTGGCCTCCAGGCTGGCGATGATGTCGACCAGCTTGTCCGGGTCGGATTCGGTGATCTCGATGTCGAACACGTCGATCCCGGCGAACTTCTTGAACAGCACCGCCTTGCCTTCCATCACCGGCTTGGAGGCCAGCGCGCCGATGTTGCCCAGGCCGAGCACCGCGCTGCCGTTGGTGATCACGCCCACCAGGTTGCCGCGGCTGGTGTAGTTGAAGGCGTTGGCGGGATCGGCGGCGATCTCCTCGCAGGCCGCCGCCACGCCCGGCGTGTAGGCCAGCGCCAGGTCGCGCTGCGTGACCAGCGGCTTGCTCGCGGTCACGGAAATCTTCCCCGGGGTCGGGAACTGGTGGTATTCCAGGGCGGCCTGGCGGTCGGTCTTGTTCATCGTCTCCACTCGCTGTGTTGGCGCCGGGCCTGTCCCGGCGGCTTGGGCATATCGAGGAAGCGATTCTAGGCAGCCGCAATCGGCGCCCTATTTTGAATTAGTATGGGCGCATCACGTTTTCATAATGACCAGGAAGCCGGCACCGTGGCCTTCGATACGGAAGAGGTGATCCGGCGGCTCAGCAGCCGCCTGAAGATCCGCCATCTGATCCTGCTGCTGCAGATCCGCCAGCACGGCTCGCTCACGCGCGTGGCCGAGCAGATGGCCAGCAGCCAGCCGGCCGTCACCAATGCGCTGGCCGAGCTGGAGGGCATGTTCGGCGGGCCGCTGTTCGAGCGCAGTTCGCGCGGCATGACGCCCACCGCGCTCGGCAAGGTGGTGCTGGCGCGCGCCCAGGCCATGCTGCACGACCTCGACCACCTGACGCGCGATATCGAGGCGGTGGTGGCCGGGCATGCCACCCGCATCCATATCGGCGTGATTCCCTTCATCTCGGGCAGGACCCTGGCCGCGGCGATCCGCCAGACCCAGGCCGAGGTGCCGCAGCGCCTGACCATGACGATCCACGAAGGCACCAGCGAGCAGTTGATCGCGCAGTTGCGCGAGCACCAGCTCGACGTGGTGATCGCGCGCGCCACCTCCACCGTGGATCTGTCCGAGCTGCATTTCGAGGTGGTCCACCAGCAGAAGCCGCGCCTGATCGCCAGCCGCCGGCTGGCCGCCCGGCTCGCGCGCAACAAGCTCAACTGGCAGAAGCTGGTGGAGCTGGACTGGATCCTCGGCGCGCCGCACACGCCGATCCGCGAGCAGATCTCCGACCTGTTCCTGCGCGCCGGCGTGGCGCCGCCGGTGCCGATCGTCGAAAGCTATTCGTCACGCCTGATCGGCGAGATCCTCGCCTCCAACGAGAACGCCGTCTCGATCGTGCCGGCCGATATCGCCGAGGAACTGGTGCATATCGCCGGCGTGGCGATCGTCCCCTACACGCTCGACTGGACCCTGCCGCCGGTCGCGATCCTCACGCGCGACGGCGCACCGCGCGAGGTGGACACGCTGCTCGCCCGCGCCCTGCGCGCGCTCTACCAGGAGCCCGAGGCCGGCAAGCCGGCGGCGGCCGAGGCGCTGGCGCGCCGCGAGGACGACTGAAGCCGCGACCGCCGCGCGCTTCAATTATTTACAAGCGGCGCGCGCGATCCGGGCTTAAGCTGGGTTTCCCAATCCCGACCACAGGAACCCGGCATGAGCTCGTATGCCACCGGCGACAGCCCCAAGCACCCCGCCGCCACGCGCGGCCAATCCGTCACGATCCCGCTGCTCGACAAGGCCGGCCGCGTCGACGGCCACTGGCAGCCGCGCGTGATCGCGGAAATGAACGACTACCAGTTCAAGGTGGCGAAGCTGTTCGGCGACTTCGTCTGGCACAGCCACGCCGATACCGACGAGACCTTCCTGGTGCTGGACGGCGAGCTGCGCATCGCCCTGCGCGACGGCGAGATCGTGCTGCGCGCCGGCGAGATGGCGGTGGTGCCGCGCGGCGTCGAGCACAAGCCGTATGCGGCCGCCGAGGTGCGGGTGCTGCTGATCGAGCCGCGCGGCGTGGTCAATACCGGCGACGGCGACAAGCTCGAGCGCACCGCGCCGAACGACGTCTGGATCTGAGCACGCTCCGGGCACGCGGCGGCGCCCCAAGTAAAACGGGCTGCCCGCAGGCAGCCCGTCGATGATCGCGATGCGCGCCTCACGGCGCGCGATGCTTATTTGGCCCTTATTTGGCTTTTTCGGCCGTGTTCGAGATGGCATTGCCGCCACTCGAAATATCCTGGCCGGCGCCGGCGATCGTGTTGCAGCCGGCGAGCGCGGCGGTCAGGATCAGCAGAACTGCAGCAATCGAACGAGTCATCGTGATTCTCCTTGGAAGTCGAGCCCGAGCGTAGCGGGCACATCACACCTTGTCGAACGGCCGCCACCCCTGACGGGGCGGGGACTGGTCCCGATTATACAAATGCCGCGAAACGCCGCCAGCAAATGATTGGCGGGCGTGGCGGCCGAGGCACAGCGCATGCTAGCCCGGAACCGCTCCGCCATGGTGCTTGACTTTGATGAACGGCGCACTATTATACGCATCGCGTATATTTTGAGATCGAGCCCGCCATGACCGTTCCCCAGCAAGCCTTTCTGCGCGACGCCATGCGCCGCCTCAACATGACCCGCGAAGCCTTCGCGAACCGCATCGGCGTGAGCCGCCGGGCGCTGGATACCTGGCTGCTGCCCGACGATTCGCAGGAATCGCGCTCGATGCCGGAGATCGTCGAGCGCTATGTGAGCGAGATCGTCGAACGGGCCGGGGATGAAGCCAACCATACGCAGAGCGTAGATAAGAACTCGCTGAGCAGCCAGATCCTGTTCGAGGGCCGCCCGCAGTTGCTGTCGGTCGACCAGTTCTCGCGCGATTCGGTCGAGGCGCTGTTCCGGGTGGCCGACGTGATGCAGCCGATCGCGCGCCGCCGCAAGATCTCGCGGGTGCTGGAGGGCGCCGTGCTCGGCAACCTGTTCTTCGAGGCCAGCACGCGCACGCGCGTGTCGTTCGGCGCGGCCTTCTGCCGGCTCGGCGGCTCGGTCTGCGACACCACCGGCTTCACCTTCTCCTCGATGGCCAAGGGCGAATCGATCCACGACACCAGCCGCGTGATGGCCGGCTACGTGGACGCGCTGGTGATCCGCCATCCCGAGCAGGGCTCGGTGGCCGAGTTCGCGCGCGCCATCAACCTGCCGGTGATCAACGGCGGCGACGGCCCCGGCGAGCATCCCAGCCAGGCCCTGCTCGACCTCTACACGATCCAGCGCGAGTTCTCGCGGCTAGGCAAGATCGTCGACGGCTCGCACATCGCCTTCGTCGGCGATCTCAAGTACGGCCGCACGGTGCATTCGCTGGTCAAGCTGCTGGCGCTCTATCGCGGCATTCGCTTCACCCTGGTGGCGCCGCCCACGCTGGAGATGCCGCGCTACATCGTCGAGCAGATCTCGCGCAACGGCCATGTGATCGAGGAAACCTCCGAGCTCGCCAAGGGGCTGGCCGGCGCCGACGTGGTGTATGCCACGCGGATCCAGAAGGAGCGCTTCACCGACGAATCCTTCGAGGGCTACACGCCCGACTTCCAGATCAACCAGGCGCTGATGGATACCGTCTGCGGGCGCGACACGCTGATCATGCACCCGCTGCCGCGCGACAGCCGGCCCGGCGCGAACGACCTGTCGATCGACCTGAACCGCGATCCGCGGCTGGCGATCTTCCGCCAGACCGACAACGGGATCCCGGTGCGCATGGCGATCTTCGCGGTGCTGCTCGGCGTCGATCACCTGGTGCAGCACTCGATGCGCGACGCGACCTGGCGGCCGCCGGTCTATCTCGGGCCGGAGGATGCGGTGTTCCACGGGATCGATTGAGGGGAAATGGTGGGCGGCGCCTCGGGCGAGGCGCCGGCTTGCGACCCGGGCCGACGGCAGCGCCGCATCCCGCGCAAGCCAAGGTCCTTATCAAAAGAAAAAAGCGCCTCGATTCCTGCCTCGCCCGCCCTCCTCCCCCCGCACCAAAAAACCACGCTTCCCCCGCTTTTCTCGCGCCCCACCTCGACATTCATTACAATTCGCCTATCATTTCTTTCAATTTCCGAATCGCCGCCGCGCCGCCCATGACGCAGAAAAACCAGTCGAAGCACGCCGATCCCTATCTCGCCGTCGCGCGCAGCCCGATGCTCGGGTCGAGCCTGCCGATGTGGCGGTCGAAATTCGTCGTGATCCTGATCTTTCTGGCGTTCGCCGCGCTGATCGCGCGGGCCTTCTGGGTGCAGGTGGCGAACCAGGATTTCTATCTCGGCCAGGGCGAGAAGCGCTACCAGCGCACCATCGAGCTCGACGCGATGCGCGGCCGGATCGTCGACCGCAACGGCGCGATGCTGGCCGTCAGCCTCAACACCTACGAAATCTGGGCCAATCCCAAACAGGTCGATTCGGCCGCCTACGGCCCGCTCGCCAAGCTGCTCGAGATGCCGGCGGCCGAGGTCAAAAGGCGCCTGTCGGTCGACAAGCAGTTCGTGCTGCTCAAGCGGCAGATCGATCCCGAAACCGCCGCGCGCCTCGACAAGCTCGACCTCGCCGGCATCACCCAGATCGCCGATTCCAAGCGCTTCTACCCGGAAGGCGAATCGGCCGCCCACGTGGTGGGCTTCACGAATATCGAGGATCGCGGCCAGGAAGGCGTGGAGCTGGCCGCCAACGGCCTGCTGCTGGGCACCGCCGGCCAGCGCGAGGTGATCCGCGACCGGCTCGGCCGGATCATCTCCGACACGCGCCCGCAGGTGCCGGCGCGGCACGGCGCCACCGTCGAGCTGACCATCGACCGCCGCGTGCAGCAGCTCGCCAATGCGCAACTGAAGGCGGCGGTGCTCGCCAATCACGCGCAGGCCGGCAGCGTGGTGGTGCTCGACGCGCGCTCGGGCGAGATCCTCGCGCTCGCCAACTACCCCACCTTCGATCCCAACGACCGCAGCCGCCTGACCGGCGCGCAGTTGCGCAACCGTGCCGTGATCGACACCTTCGAGCCGGGCTCGACGGTCAAGCCGCTGGTGGTGGCGCTGTCGATCGACGAAGGCAAGGTGCGCCCGCAAAGCCTGGTCAACACGTCGCCGGGCACCTGGAAGATCGGCCCCGCCGTGATCCACGACACCTCGAACCACGGCACGCTGACGGTTGCCCAGGCACTGCAGAAGTCGAGCAACGTCGCGCTCGCCAAGCTGTCGCTGAACCTGTCCGCGCAGACCATCTGGGACAAGTACCAGGAATACGGCATCGGCCATGCGCCGGACCTGACCTTCCCCGGCGTCGCCTCGGGGCGGCTGCGCCCCTACCAGCGCTGGCGCCCGATCGAGCAGGCCACCATGGCCTATGGCTACGGGCTGTCGATGTCGCTGCTGCAGATCGCGCAGATGTACACCGCCTACGCCGGCGACGGCACGCTCCACCCGGTGCGCCTGCTGCGCGACGACCAGGCTCCCGCCCTGCAGGGGCATCGCGTGACGCGGCCGGAAACGGCCGCCGCGATCCGCTCGATGCTGGAGATGGCGGTGGGCGAAGGCGGCACCGGGCGCGCGGCGCGCGTCGACGGTTATCGCGTCGGCGGCAAGACCGGCACCGCGCGCAAGCAGGTCGGCGCCTCCTATGCGCAGGGCAAGTACCGCGCGCTGTTCGCCGGCATGGCGCCGATGAGCGATCCGCGCGTGATCGTCGCCGTGATGATCGACGAGCCCGGCGGCAGGGGTTATTACGGCGGCACCGTGGCCGGGCCGGTGTTCTCCTCGGTGATGGGCGGCACGCTGCAGTTGCTCGGGGTGCCGCCGGATGCGCCGGTCAAGCCGGACGCGGTGAAGCAAGCCAGCGGCGCGCGGCCGGCCGCGCCGGGCAAGCCGGCGGCACGGCCCGCGGTGCGTCCCGCGCCGGCCATGGTGACGCAGCGCGTGATCAACTCCGTGGCCAGCCAGGAAAAAACAGCCGCGCCGCGATCCTGAAAGCCTGAACCGGGTTCATTCCTACCCGGTCGATTGCATGCCTCGATTGCCTATCCAAAATAAAATCAACCCGGCATTGATCGCGCAATCAAAATCCGCATTCTGATTATTCATATATCGGCGATTCTCGCCTCCTGATAAATCCGGACATTTTCTGACATTTCGATATCCGATCGATACGATCGGCCGCATGGCATTGCCTGCTCGCCATGGCTATATTCCCTCGCACATCAAGCTCATGACGCTGCCGTAGCGTTTATCGAAGCTCCGGCTCGAGGGACAGGCCATTATCCTTATGTCGAATTCCAAGCACGACCTGACAAGACTGGCGCTCGATTTCCAGCATAATCGTCTGTTGCGATTCGAATTCGACGGCGAAGCGCCTTATCCGCTTCTGCTGGCGAATCGCATCGACGGCACGGAATCGTTATCGCGCGATTTTCAATTCACGATCGAAATCCTTTCCGATCATGCCGCACTGCCCGCCCGGGATTTCATCGGCAGGAAGCTCACGCTCAGCCTGCTGCGCGGCGACGGCAGCCAGCGTTATTTCAACGGTTATGTCTTTTCGTTCCGGCAACTCGGCAGCGACGGCGCCTGTGCCTGCTACGAAGCGGTGATCGGGCCGTGGCTGCGCTACCTGCGATACGGCCGGCACAACCGTCTGTTTCTCGACCGCAACCTGCAGGCGCAAACCGAAGCCGTATTCCACGATTACGGCACCCTGCCCGATTGGGCCTGGCATGTCGGCGAGGACGATCCGCCGGTGAAGATGGCCTGCCAGTTCGGCGAACACGATCACAACTACGTGCATCGGCGCTGGGAACAGGCGGGGTTGCGCTACTGGTACGAGCACCGCGAGAACGGGCATAGGCTGATCGTCGCCGACCCGGGCAGCCCCGCGCCGCCGATCGACGGCGATACCCACGAGATCCGCCTTCACAGCGGCATGGGCGCGCAGGAAGCAGACAGCATCCTGAGCTGGTCGCCATTCCAGCAAACCACCTCCACGCACGCGGAACTGTCCCGCTTCGACTTCAAATCCCCGATTCCCGCCCACGTCCGGACCAGCCTGCAGACGGATGCCGCCCTGCCCATCCTCGAATGGAACGAATACGCGGGCGCGCATGGCTATCGCAACATGGAGCACGGCTATCAGCTCGTGAATCGTCGGATCGAGGAAATCGGCGCGACCATCCAGCGCGTCGAGGCTAGCGGCAACAACCGCTTCGTGATGCCGGGCCGCTGGTTCCAGCTGACCGACCACCATGGCCTGGCACTGAGCCGCCATCGTCAGGACGACGAATACCTGATCGTGTCGGTGCGACACCTCGCGACCAACAACTACCTGCAAGGCACCGGCCAACCCGCGGAATATCGCAACGAATTCATCTGCGTGAGCAAGACCACGCCGTGGCGGCCGGGGCGCGGCTTCAACAGCGTCGATACCCGGATCCTCGCGCCGCAGACCGCCACCGTCGTCGGTCCATCCGGCACCAGCATTCATACGGACGAGCACGGGCGCGTGCTGATCCGCTTTCATTGGGATCGCGAAGGCAAATACACGGCCTGGGTGCGCGTGGCCAGCGCCTGGGCGGGCGGTGCCCAGGGGCTCGCGGCCCTGCCGCGCATCGGCTCCGAGGTGATCGTGCAATGGCTGGACGGCAACCCGGATCACCCGATCGTCACCGGGCGCGTGATGAATGCGCACAATCCGCCCGCCTGGAAGCTGCCGGAACAGCAGGCGCTGATGGGTATTCGCAGCCGCGAACTCGATGGCGCCGACGGCAATGCCTCGATGGGCCGCAGCAATCACCTGGTTTTCGACGATACCGCCCAGGCGCTTCAGGCGCAGCTTCGCTCCGACCATGCCGCCAGCCAGTTGTCGCTCGGCAAGCTCACGCGGATCGAGGACTGGCATGGGCGGCAGGACGCCCGCGGCGAAGGGTTCGAGCTGCGCACCGACGAAGTGGGCGCGATCCGCAGCGGCAAGGGCATGCTGATCAGCACGGAGATGCGGCCGCAAGCGCAAGGGCACCTGTCCGACGTCAGCGAGCCGGCTTCACGCTTGACGAAGGCGCGGACGCTACAGGGTCGATTGGGCGGGCTCGCGAGGCAGCACGAGGCGCAGGACGGCGATGCCGATCAGGCGAAGGTGGCCGATGCGCTCGAGTCGCAGGTGCAGGGCATTCGTGGCGCGGGATCGCCCGGCAACGGCGACTTTCCCGAACTGGACGACGCACAGTTGCTGCTGGCGGGCGCCGCCGGCATCGCCGTCACCACGCCGGGGACGGCTCATGTCGCGGCGGGTCGGCACGTGGCGATAACGGCCGGCGACACGATGGCCGTTGCCGCCGGCAAATCGCTCCTGGCGAGTGTTTCGGACAGGTTCTCGATGTTCGTTCATCGCATGGGCATGAGGCTGGTCGCCGCCAGCGGCCAGGTACGGATCGAGGCGCAGAACGACGATCTCGAGTTGCTGGCCAGGAAGCTGGTCGCGATCGTCAGCACGACGGACTGGATCACCCTCACCGCGAAGCAGGGCATTCGCTTGACGGCGGGAGGTAGCCAGCTGGAAGTCAGCGCGAAGGGGATTGTCGGTTATACGGCCGGCGAGAACCTGATCCACGCAGGGAGCCACGATACGGCCGCCGGGCAAAACATCCCGGCGCGGTTTCCCGGCAAGGACCTGTGCGCGCATCTCGCCGTTGACGCAGGTCGCGCAGGCTCGTCCTCCATCGTGCTGACTTGATGGGAGCATGGATATGAACCCTCCTCTCATGCAGCCGGTAAGCGATCTCGCGAACGGGCCCACGCGCGGGTTTCTGTTGATCGACCCCAGCACCTGCGGCCATGCGCCGGACATCGCCGCACTCGACGGACATGCCTGCACGCCACGCATCCTGGCTCACCGCGAAGAGTGGATGCCGAAGCTGGTGGATCTCGCCACATTGAACGACGAGGTCCGGACGCTGGCGGGTCGCTACCTGCTTGGGCGGCTCCATGCCGACCAGCCGCCCGCAATCTGCGCGTGGCTCGACAGCGAAGCGTCTGTCGACGTGATCGCCGGACATATCGCGCATCACCTCGTCGGGCCGGGCATCGGCGGCCAATCCGTTTTCTGGCGCTTCCACGATCCGCGTGTGTTCAGCCTGGCGCTCGCGATACTCGACCCGGCACAACGACGGGCGCTACTCGGGCCGGTGAAATCGTGGACGTTTCCATGGGCAGGCCATGGCTGGCGCGTCGAGGCCGGCCAGTTCGTTCATGAATCCGTCGACAGCCCAGGCGGCTGGCCCCGGCCGGATCAGTGGCCTCGTATCGATCGCAGCGAAATGGCCGATGAAGTCTGCTATCGGCTCGCCGGCCTGGGCAGTGCTCAGGCCGCTCGCTTGCCTGCCATCGTGGATGAGCTTTTTCAAGAAGCGCTGAATCAAGGGCTCGTCGCGTCACACGAGTTCGTGACGTTCGCGCTTCAGCGCCTGCCACACGATTTCAAGCTCGCTTGAGTCCTGCCATGCCTTTCGAAACCACGCCCGAGGACCATTTCCATGCCCACGCTTAGCGGCTGCCCGCTGTGCGACCGACAGTCGCTTCTGATCTACCCCGTTCGTTATGCGATCGCATGCCCGCGCGGCGCCTCCAAAGCGCCGGCCTTGGCCGGACATTTCCGAATCGACGAGCGCGCGCCGCAATCCGTTTCCACAGCCAAGTACACCTTGCGTGCATTGCGCGCCGGCTATCTCTACACCTACGACGAGAAACGCAAGCTTCTGCGTGCCTACATGGTGATCGAAAACGGCATGCTCTGGCGTTTCCCTCCCGGCATCGCGCCGCCGGCCGGCGATGCTCCCGAGCGCTTCATTGAACAGGCTTGCCCGGCGAGCGACACGGCTTATGAATCGTATGGCCGCTGCGTGGATGTGCTGCATACCCCCGGCAGCGACGAAGCGACCAAGCTCTGGATCGGCTGGTCCAACGTGCGTTGGACGCGAGAGCTCGTCTTCAAGAAGATCGAGAGCGAGGCGTGGCGCATGCAGCACATGCAATGCATCGATATCCCGGCCATGCTCGCCGGCAATGCGGATGACACGGGCGAGTTCCAGGCGTCGCACCGGCAGATCGCGCATTTCGCGATGGACGACCAGGCGATGACCGAGGCTTTCGCCTTCAGCAATCAGCCTGTCAAGTACGAGACGCTCGCGCGCCGCAGCCAGGTGGCCAAACGTATCGGCGACGCGATGGCGGAATCGCCGAACAAGAAAGGTTTCATGATCGCGGTCAATGATCCGGTCGGCATCACCAACGATCTCGCGGAATTGACGGTTCCCAGCCTGCATAACGGCTTCGACGAACAGATTTATTGGAAATCCATCTCGGCACGGCTGCTGGAGCGCGCGGAAGCCGGCATCCGCGCCAATGCGCGAGCTACGGCCGGCTTGACGTATGGCGTGTCAAAAGCGATCGCGGAGGCCAACGCCGTCAACACGAACATCGGACGTCCCGTATCGGCGGATGCAATGGGAGCTTTTCATGTGCTGCGTCGGTGGATCAAGACAGGAAGCCTCGAGAAGGCCGTGAAAGAGGAAACGAAGAAAGCGAGCGATATTCCCGCAACCCAGGAGGACGCGGCCAACGAAGCTTGGGAGGAGGCTTCGACCAGGGTTGGCGCGGACGGCAAGCGAGTCAGCGTGATCGATTCAGAGGCCCTGAAGCGCTTCCCGCGGGAATACCAGCAAGCGCTCGATGCGTTCAGGCCGACATGGAAAGCCCTCGTGCAGGCTCATGCCGATTGGCTGAAATCGCTGCTGCTGGCCGAATGGATGGCAGGCAACCATGACGTGAAGAACTTGCGCAGCGGTTATGCCTACAGCGAATCCTGCGCACAGGCGATCGGCGCCGCCGCAGGTACCGAAGCCTGCAAGAAGGTGCTCGACGACTGGTTGAACGGCCAGGCTTCGGATATCAGGAATCTGTATGCGCGGGCCCTGATGTTCAATCATGAGCAGTTGATGAAGGCGGCGGACGCGCATGTCCATGCCTCGGATATTCCGTACGAAAACTTTCTGAATATCTACAAGCTGGCCTTCGATCAGATCAAGGACCTGAGCCACGCCGACAACTTGCGTGACAGGCTCGTGATCACGACGGCCAATCAGGTCGTGGACGTATTGACGAAAGCGGCGCGTAGTTCCGCGGTGGGTTTCATCACGATCCGCCTGGCGATGCAAGCGGGTGTTCGGATCAAGCGATCGGCAGCCAGCAAGCTCGCGATACGTGATTGGACGCTGGAACAGGTCAAGACGCTGGGGGTGAAGCTCGATGGCGATCGGACCAGCCAAAGGGCAGCCGCCACGCAAATCGGCAAGCAGGCTCTGAGAACGGCGCCTGCGACGGATATGAATATCGTCGCCTACGAGATGGACGTCGATGCGTTGGTGAAGAACGGGAAACTCGAGGCCGGCGCGATCAAGGCGATCAGGGTGCCTGGGGTGGATGCGACGAAGAGGTGGCTGGGGTCGTCCACGGATTTCAATCTCGGCATCGTGACGGTGATTTTCCAGCTTGCGACGCTGCGCTTCGCGACCAAGGAATGGGAGGGGCGTGATCAGTTCAATCACGACGAAGCGGAATTGAAGCTTGCCGCCGCTGTTGTGTCGATTCTTGGAACGGTTATCGAAACGGCTTCGATAACGATTATAAAAGCGCCTGCACATCCGTTATCGACGTTCATTATGAAGCAGTGGGCGGGGGCTAGTGAATTGGCCGGAGCCGGGATCAACCTCGGACAGCGACTAGCAGCCATCGCAGGGCTTATTTTAGCCGGTTTTGACATCTTCATAAACGCACCTGGCGCAAAAAGCAATAACGATACCAGCCTTTGGATTCTCTACAATCTCAGCGGAATTTTTGGAGCATACATCGCGATCGCGCCGGCCATTAGCCTTCCGTTTTTCTGGCCCATCCTGGTTGCGTCCATCATCACCGGAATCATCATCTCCCACAACAAATCCAAGGCCATTAAAAATTGGATATCTCATTGCAAGCTCAGCAAAGGAGAGCATTACCGATCGCTCGAGGAAGAAATAAAAGCATTCAACTTCTCAATAGGAGACCAGCATGCATGAGCTCGCAATGAAGAAATGCATCGGCAAGCCGATACCCGAATGGGATGCGGCACATCGTTTAGAAATCGATCAATCCACTGGACCAAATCTACAAGATTTCGGGACAATCTTCCGCATCAACTCCATCTTCATGGATGCAATCGAGCCATCGTTTTTGGAAAAACAATGGTTTATTTTCGGAATCACCATCTCCTTCGCCGCCGCCCTAAACGGTCCATATATATACAGCTATGCCTACCTTGGCAGCGACCCACTCTCAGAAAGATTAATAACCCACCTTATGGCGCTTACTTTTATTTTTATTTTCGGTGGAATCACCTGGAAATTTGGCCGAGGATTATTTTACGGCTTACGCCATCAACCGATCCGCTTTCATCGCAGCCTTAACAGGCTCTATGCAATCCGATCTCGGCGATATTTCGCCAAGCCGGATGAAGGCGACATCGTCTGGGAAGCCCCATGGTCCACCGAATCAATCTTTTGCCTACACCGGGAACACACCTCGTTCGGCACCATTTTCCACATCCGACACTACACGCTCGACGACAACGGCAACGTCGCACGCGTATTCTCGATCGGCCGCGAGTGGACGGGCTACGGTCAAATCGGGATGGCTCTCGCCCAATGGAACTACTGGTGCGCCTACATGAACGACGGCCCTGGCGATCTACCCAAGCCCATGTTGTTCCACACCCAACAAGAAACACTGCGCGAAGCCTTCCTGTTCTCGCTCTACAGCTTCGGCTTGCGCGCCCCAGCCATCGTCCGGCTGCTGATGATGCCGCTCATCCTCGTGTTCACGGTCATGCGCGTGCTCGCCAACGCGACCTGCCGCGATCCCATCTGGCCCGAATCAATCGAACGCATCTCGCAGATCGCCCCCGACGACCCTTATGCCGAACCCCGCCCCGGCACCCCCGTCGGCTGGGGCGACACCATCCTCGCCCAACAACGCGGCGAATACCCCGATAACCCCCAAGCCCCCGTCAAGGACTGGAAGGGCGAAATGGACGAGCAAAAAAACGCCGCGGCCTGGCTCGAAAACCCCGCCGCCGCAGCCCGCCGAACCGCACGAGGTCGACCATGAAAGACGAAAACGGACGAGGCGTCATCCGCCTGCACGACCGAACCACCCACGGCGGCCAAGTCATCACCGCCCGCAGGGACCTGCGCGTCTTGGGCCTTCCCGTCGCGCTGGCGAACGATCTCACCGAATGCCCGATCTGCCACGGACAGTTCCGGATCCTGCCGGAAAACAGCACTCGCCGGCATCACGGCATCGCCGTCGCGTTCGACAACGACCCGACCGAATGCGGTGCCCGCCTGATCTCCTCGCTCGCCTAGCCGAATGGACCATCACCTGCTGCCGCACTTCGAACACGAGCGGGCCCTGCTCGCTCGAGCATTGACGGACTTCGCAAACCGTTACCCGAAAATCGCGACGCGCCTCGGCATTCACGGCGGGCATACCGACGATCCCTACCTTGAGCGCTTGATCCAGAAGTTTTCACTGCTTGCCGCTCGTCTCGATTCGAAGCTGGCGGACCACTACCCGGAATTCACCGAGGCCCTCCTCAGCCTTGTCCATCCACACCACCTGCGTTCGGTGCCATCCTGCGCGATCGCCCGCTTCGACCCGCGTGCCATGGTCGGACAATTGAGCGAGCCGCGAATCGTCAGGCATGGCGCGATGCTGAACATGTCCGATGCGCCGGTCAGATTCAGGTCGATCTACGATGTCACGCTCACGCCCCTGCAAATCCGGGACGCTCGATACACGCCTGCCACCCACGCGCCGACGTCCGTGGTCCTGCCAGCCAAGGCCACCGGCATCGTCTCGATCACCTTCGGCTCGGCGGCCGGCCCGCTCGCCAGCGCCATCTTCCACGATCCGGTCCGCATCCACCTCCGCGGCGAGCGTCCCTTGCTTGCCGCGACGCTCGATGCCTTGTTGCTGCACGCAACCAAGGCCTATGTCGAAGTGGATCAAGGCCGCAAATGGACCTCGCTATCGAAGGTCCCCTTCTCCTGCGTGGGATTCGGCGACACCGAGCGCCTGCTGCCGCCCGGCGAGACGCATGCCGGCAGCGCCAAGGCACTTCGCTACCTGCTGGAATATTTCGCGTTCCCCGAGCTGTTCGACTTCGTCGATCTCGACCTCGGCTACGTCAGCCGCGCCGCGAAGGCACCCGAAGCGCGATTGCTGAGCTTGCACGTCGTGCTGCGCGAAACGCCCGCCGAGTCGCCGGCCGCGCAAGCGCTCGCCTCGCTGGACGTCGACACCTTCGAGCTGTTCTGCACGCCGCTCGTCAACCTGTTCAAGCGGCCGGCGATACCGATCACCCTGCAACAAGATCTCGCCTATCCCGTCACGCCCGTTCCGCTGGAAAAACGCGCACCGCTGGCCGTGTACTCGATCGATACCGTCCATCTCGGCGAGCCCACCATCAACGAGAACGCAAAGCCGAAAACAGCAGCGGCGGACGACCCGCCGCGAGTTCTCACCCCGGCCGCGCCCTACCAGGCATTCAGCCATGGCCGGGAACCCGATCCCTCCCACGTCTACTGGATCGCGTTTCGCGCGCACGCCCCCGGGCGAGCCGACTTTCCGGTAACGATGCTGTCGCTGGTGGATCTCGACGGCCATCCCGCGCATCCGAAGCTCCGGCAGGTCGACGTGGTGACGACCGCCACCAATCACGACTTGCCCTCGCGAATCCCGATCGACAAAGCCTCGGGAGACCTGCGGCTCGAGGACGAGCCGCTGGGCTGCCCGATCCGGCTGATCACGCGCCCCACGCCGCCATCTGCCTTGCCGCGTGAAGACGACGCCCCATGGCAGCTGCTGTCCGCCCTGTCGCCGCATCCGATCGACCTGACTCGCGACGGCCTGCCCGCGCTGAAGGCGCTCCTGAAGCTGCACGCCTCCCGCTCGAATGCCTTCGCGCAGCGCTGCATCGAGGCGATCGCGAACCTGGATCACAAGCCAGCCTCGCGATGCCTGTCGCTCGCCCGACAAAGCGCATCGCTCGTGCGCGGCATCGAGATCGGGCTCGCGCTCGACGAGACGGCATTGCGCGGCACCAGCCTCGTCGTCTTCACGCGGCTGCTCGCGCGATTCTTCGCGCTCTACGCTCCGGCCGGCAGCTACGTGCAGCTCGTGGTTCATGCCGCCGAAACCGGGAAGGAACTGATCCGCGGCGAAGCGCTGCAAGGCAGCCAGCCGCTGCTCTGACGCCACGCCCGCCAGACTCGCCGGCGCAAAAAAAATGGCGCCGCGATTCCGCCGGCGCCTCAAGTACCCCCCACCCTCTCATTACCCGTCATCCGCGCACGCGCCCGGGGCGCGCCGCGTTCAATGCGATGCCGATGTCGATGCCGATGCCGCCGCCGGCTGGGTTGCCCCCATCCTGGCGAGCACATGCTCGGTCATCCCGCGCGCGAGCTCGGTCTCGCTGATGAACACCGTGCCAACGCCCTCGCTGGTCAGCAGGGCCGCCTCGTCGCCGCTGTTGGTGCATAGCGCGATCTCGATACCGGGATTGAGCGTGCGCGAGATCTCCACGATCTGCCGCACGTCGAAGGTATCGGGCAGCGTCACCACCAGCATGCCGGCCCGCGCGATATGCGCCTGCACCAGCACGATCGGCTCGATCGCGTCGCCGCTCACGGCGGCCACGCCGTTCTCGCGCAGCTTCTCGACCGTCTCGCGGTTCTGCTCCACCACCACGTAGGGAATCCGCCGCTCGTCGAGCGCCACCGCGATGCGCGTGCCGACCCGGCCATAACCGACGATCACGACCTGCCCGGTCAGATGCGTCTGCGGCGTCGACATCGGCAGCGCGGCGAGCGGGTCGTCGCGCGACTCGAGGCGGCGCGCAAAGGCCGAATGCTTGCGGATCCACACCAGGGCCGGCTCGATCGCGGCGAACAGGAAGGTGTTCATGGCGATCGAGATCAGCGCGACGGCCAGGATCAGGCTCTGCCCCTCGGCCGACAGCAGCCCGAGCGAACGGCCCAGCCCGGCCAGGATGAAGGAGAACTCGCCGATCTGCGCGAGGCCGGCACCGACCGTCAGCGCGGTATTGAGCGGATAGCGGAAGGCCAGCACCAGCGCCACGGCCGCCAGCGTCTTGCCGATCACCACGATCAGCGCGACCTCCAGCACGTGCAGCGGCTGCTCGATCAGGATGCGCGGATCGAACAGCATGCCCACCGAGATGAAGAACAGCACCGAGAAGGCGTCGCGCAGCGGCAGGGTCTCGTCGGCGGCGCGCCGGCTGAACTCGGATTCGCGCATCATCATGCCGGCGAAGAAGGCGCCCAGCGCGAACGACACGTCGAACAGCTTGGCCGCGCCGAAAGCCACGCCCACCGCGGCGGCGATCATGCACAGCGTGAACAGCTCGCGCGAGCCGGTGCGCGCCACCAGCCAGAGGATGCGCGGGAACACCCGCTTGCCGACCACCAGCATCAGCGCGATGAAGGCGGACACCTTAAGGAAGGTGATGCCGAGCGTGCCCCACAGGTTGCCGTCCGGCGCGGCGCCATGGCCCTCGGGCGAGCCGCCGAGCAACGCCGCCAGCGGCGGCAGCAGCACCAGCACGAGCACCATCACCAGGTCCTCGACCACCAGCCAGCCCACCGCGATACGCCCGTTGACCGATTCCACCAGCCCGCGCCCTTCCAGCGCGCGCAGCAGCACCACCGTGCTCGCCACCGACAGCGCCAGGCCGAACACCAGCGCCGCGCCGATGTTCCAGCCCCAGGCCAGCGCCAGGCCGCCGCCCAGCACGGTGGCCACCGCGATCTGCACGATCGCCCCGGGCAGCGCGATCTTGCGCACCGCGAGCAGGTCGCCCAGCGAGAAATGCAGGCCGACGCCGAACATCAGCAGCATCACCCCGATCTCGGCCAATTGCTGCGCGAGCGCGAGATCGGCGACGAAACCGGGCGTGCCGGGGCCGATCACGATGCCGGCCAGCAGGTAACCGACCAGCGGCGGCATCTTCAGCAGCGAAGCGAGATAGCCGAACACCATCGCGAGGCCGAAACCGGCTGCAAGCAAAGCGATCAGACTGACGTCATGCGGCATCCGCCCTCCATACGATGTAAAGATTTCGAAAGCTTATCAGGATAAGGGAACATCGCCTCGAATGGGGGAGCCGTCGCGAAAAAAAGCGGGGTCAAGTCGGCGGCCGCGCGTGCCTGGCTCGGCGCTAGCGCGCAGGCAGGTGCAGGACTTCGCGGATCGCGGCCTCGAGAATCGGCCAGACCGGGGAATCGAGCACGGCTTCGTCCAGGTGGCCTGCACCGGGCACCACCACGGCGCGGGCCGGGTCGCCGGCGGCTCGCACCCGATCGACGTATCGAGCCGCCAGCCCGGGGGGCGCCACCGCATCGAGCTCGCCCGTGATGGCGATGACCGAGGTGCCATTCGGCAGCATGGACGCGGCCGAGGTGTCCAGGAAAACGTCGGGGCGATTGTCGTCCGGCAAGCCCGTCAACGCGGCGACGTCCACGCCGCACGCCTGGCGGATGGCTTGCGCATCGTGTTCCAGGTCCGGCAGGCCGCCGAGGCTCACGACATCGGGAATCGCCATGGCATGCGCGACGGACAACACGCTGGCTCGCGGCAGCCGTGCTCGCGCGGCGGCCCACAGCGCCAGTTGCGCGCCGGCCGAATGACCGACCGCCACGACGCGGCGCGTATCGAGACGAAGCGCGGTCGCGCGCGACGCCAGCCAGTCGATGGCCGTCCCCACGTCCTGATACGTGCCGGGATAGCCGCCCCCCGGTTCGTCCAGCCGCCGGTACTCGACATTCCAGGCCGCGATGCCCTGCGCCGCCAGGCGGGCGCCGATCGCGCGGAATTGCGGCAGGCCGCCGTAGCGCCTTTGCCAGCAGCCGCCGTGAATCAGGATCGCCACGGGAAACGGACCGCGACCGGCCGGCCTGAACAACTCGACGACCTGCGAGGGTGCGGGGCCATAGTGGAACACCAGGTCCGCGGCCGGCCCGCGTATCGCCAGGTACGCGGCGAGCGTGATCGGCTGCGCGCACGCGGTGGCGGCCATGCCCGGCAGCAGAACCGTCCAGCCGAGCAGGCACGCGGCCATGCGCATCGCCGCGAGGCGCGTCGACCCGCGCCGATCGCGCCCCGAGGCCGCCATCACTGGCCCTTCGGTGTAGCGGCGGCCGTGGATGCCGCCGGATCGTGCTCGGCGCGACCCGCCGCGCCTTGTGTCGAATACGCCATCTTCGACTTCGGCGGCAAGGGGCTGGTGGGGCCGGACACGGGGTCCCCGTGGTAGGTCATGCCGGCGGTCGCCGCGCCGTGCGCGTTGCCTGCCCCCTGTCCAGCCTGGCTTGCGGTAATGCACGCCGCCCCCATCGCGATTGCGGCGATCGTCATCCGGATCTTCATGTTCGGCTCCTGTTTGCGCCTGGCCGAAACGGCTGGGCAAGCCTGGACAATACGGCCGAGGTTCCACGCCGGATGCATCCGCGATGCCGGCCTGGCCGTATTCAAGGCAATGTCGCGCCCGATCACGCGCTCCCGGCCACTTTCATCAAGACGGAACCGTGCATGAGAAAACAGTCCCTGCGCCTGTTGGCCGGTGCCGGCATCCTGGCAACCGGCCTCGGCTGGGCATACCTCCACCCACTGGCCTGGCTCAACGCGATGGTGCCGCGCACCGGCCATGCCCGATTCTCCCAGCTCGCCTACGGAGCCGACCCGCGACAGGGCATCGACATATACGTGCCGACCGCGAGCCCGACGGCGCGGCGCCCGATGGTCGTGTTCTTCTACGGCGGCAGTTGGCAAGGCGGCCTGCGCGCCGATTACCGCTTCGTCGGCGAAGCGCTGTCCTCGCGCGGCATGGTGGTGGCCATTCCCGACTATCGCGTATTCCCCCAGGTCACGTTTCCCGGCTTCGTGGAGGATGCCGCCGCGGCCGTGCGCTGGGCCAGGGACCACGCGGCGGTCTACGGCGCCGATCCGGATCGCCTGTTTCTGGCAGGCCATTCGGCCGGCGCGCAGATCGCGCTGCTGCTGGCGACCGATCGGTCATGGCTGGCCCGCGCCGGCTTGCCGTCGCATGCCCTGGCCGGCGTGATCGGCTTGGCCGGCCCATACGATTTCCTGCCCTTGCGGGACAGCACGCTGGAGCGCATTTTTCCGGCCTCGCAGCGCACCGCGAGCCAGCCCATCGATTTCGTCCGGGGCGGTGAACCTCCCATCCTGCTCGGCGTGGGCATGCGCGACGATATCGTCGATCCGGGCAACACCGAGCGGATGGCTGCACGCCTGCGCGCGCACGGCGATGCGGTCCAGGTGCGCCGCTACCCGAGGCTGACGCACGAAATGATGGTGGGCAGCCTGGCCACGCCCCTGATCGCCCTGAAGCGCCTGATCCCGGTCGGCCCGGTGCTCGACGACGTCACGGACTTCGTCGATGCGCACTGATACGGACGGTCGGGCGGCCCGATGCCTGCGCCGTCACTTCGTCGCCTGTCGGCTGTCACGCCGCCGAGAGCATCGCCCGACGTCGATCCTGGCCGCATCGCGCAAGCCTCCTCGCCCCGTCGCGCATCCCGTCGCGCTCTATTGGGTGGTGGGCCAGACAGCCTGGCTGGCGGCCGTGCATGGGGGCGCGCACGCCGATCCGGTGCCCGGCTGGCTCTGCGCCGCCGGCATGGCGAGCTGGCACCTGTCACGCGCCGCCCGGCCATCGGTGGAAGCCAGCTCGATCCTCGCGGTGACCCTGCTCGGCTGGTGCTGGGACAGCGTCCTGGCCGGAACCGGCTGGCTCGTCTATCCGGGTCATCCGGCCGGCTCCCTGGGCGCGCCGGCCTGGATCGTCGCGCTCTGGGCGATCTTCGCGATCCAGCTCAATGTCGTCTTCGTCCGGCTGCGCGGCCGGCCCTGGCTCGCGGCGATGCTGGGCGCGCTCGCCGGGCCGCTGTCGTTTCGCGCGGGCGCGGCGCTCGGCGCGGTAAGCTTCGCGCCTCCCGCGGCGGCCTTCGCCGCCTTGGCCGCGGGCTGGGCCGTGCTTCTGCCGGCCGCGGTGCAGGTGGCTCGGTATCGCGACGGCATGGCGCCCTTGCCAAGGCAAGCCGGCGAGGAGCAGTGAGCATCCTCGGCACCGGCCTCGAGGCGTTCCGCTAGCCGCGCCGCACCAGCCCCACCAGCATGACCCCGCCGATCAGGGCGGTGATCACGCCGATCGGCAGGTCGTCGGGCGCGATCAGGATGCGCGCCAGCACGTCGGCCCAGACCAGGGCCAGCGCGCCGCCGAGCGCCGCCATCGGCAGCAGGGCGCCATGCTCGGCGCCGAACAGCCGCCGGCAGACGTGCGGCACCACCAGCCCGACGAAGCCGATCGCGCCGCTGACGGCCACCGCCGCCGCCGTCAGCAGCGAGCAGACCACGAACAGTTCGCGGCGCCGCGCCGAGACGTCCACGCCCAGCGCGGCGGCGGCCACGTCGCCGCTGGTCAGCGCATTGAGCTCGCGGCGGCGCCCCATCAGCAGCAGGCCGCCGACGGCCAGGCACAGCGCCGGCACCGGCAGCAGGGACCAGCGCGCCAGCCCCAGCCCGCCGAGCATCCAGAACAGCACCGACTGCGCCGCGCGCGGATCGCCGAGGTAGATCAGCAGGTTGGCCAGCGCCATCATCGCGAACGAGACGGCCACGCCCGACAGCAACAGCCGCGAGGAATCGAGCCGCCCCGCGCGCACGCCGAGCAGGATCACCAGCGCGGTGGCGCCGAGCGCGCCGGCGAAGGCGAATGCCGACAGCGTCAGCCAGCCGAAGGCGGCGCCGAACCAGACGGTGGCCGCCACCGCGCCGAGCGAGGCGCCCGAGCTGACGCCGAGCAGGTGCGGGTCGACCATGCGATTGCCGGTGGCCGCCTGCAGGGCCACGCCGACCATCGCCAGGGTGGCGCCGACCAGCGCGCCGAGCAGCACGCGCGGCAGGCGGATCAGCCAGACGATGGTGTCGATGCCGGGCGCCACGCGCGGCGCCGCGTGCCCGCCGAGATGCGCGAACAGCACGCGCGCCACCGTGCCCGGCGCGATGGCCACCGGGCCGAGACCGGTGGCGACCAGCATCGAGGCGAGCAGCAGCACGGCACCGAGCCAGATCGCGCGGCGTGCGCGTCGGTTGGCGGGCCGCGATGCCGATCGCGTGGCATGGGAAGTCGGGGCGACCGGGGCGGCGGCAACCGTCACCGCCTCCGAGCCTGAAGCCGAGCCCAAAGCAGAGTCAGCAGCGCAATCCGAACCCGCGCTCAAAACCGAGCCCGAATCCACCCTCCCCGACTCGCCCGCCGCATCCCCAACGCCCCGCCTCGCGCTCACTTCCCGCCCTCGCCTGCAGCAAACGCCGCGGGATGCAGCCCGCGCGCAATCGCCTCCACCGCCTCGGCATTGCGCACGCCCGGCGTCGCCTCGTCGTAGGGAATCACGATGAAACGCCGCTCGCGCACCGCGGCGAGCCCCGCCAGCGCGGGATTGGTGCTCAGGTAGCGGATCTTCTGCGCGGCTGTCTCGGCGCCGTAGTCAACGATCACGATCGCCTGCGGATCGCGCGCCACCACGCTCTCCCAGCCGACCGCCGCCCAGCTCTGCGCGAGATCGCCCATCACGTTGACACCGCCCGCCGCGCGGATCAGCGCATCCGGCATCGCATAACGGCCCGCGGTAAACGGCTTGTCGCCGCCGCTGTCGTAGACGAAGGTGCGCACCGGCACCCGCTTCGGCCCGAGCGCGCGCCGCACCGCCTCGACCCGCGCGCGCATCGCCGCGATCAGCGCGTCGGCGCGCGGCGCCACGTCGAAGATCGCGCCGAGGTTGCGCAGGTCCGCATAGACATCGTCGAACGAGGCCGGCGGGCGCGGCATCACGTGCGAGCAGGATTCCGTCAGCTCGTAGGCGGCGATGCCGAAGCGCGCCAGCGTATCGGGCGTGACGGGCCCGCCCACGCGCATGCCGTAGTTCCAGCCGGCCACGTAGAGATCGGCATCGGCCGCCACCAGCGTCTCCATCGCCGGATACTGGCGCGCCAGCTCGGGCAGGCCGGCCAGTTGCGCGCGCAGGGCCGGCGTGGCGGTCTTCCAGCCGCCCACGCCGGTATAACCGGCCATGCGATCGCGCAGCCCCAGCGCGAGCATCATCTCGGTCAGGTTCACGTCGTTGCTGACGGCGCGCGCGGGCGCGCGCTCGAAGCTCACCGAGCGATTGCAGCTATGGACCGTGACGGGATAGTGGCCGGCGGCCAGCGAGGGCGCGGCCGGCAGCAGCGCGCCGGCGCATACGGCGAAGGCCGCCGCGCGGCGCGCCGGCAAGAAGGCAATACGGGAGCTCGGGTTGGACGGCTTCATGCGGATCGCTCAGGCCTCGTCGATGATCAGGGTGATGCGCGGATAGGCGCCGCCGGGATGCCGGTCGACGATCGCCTCGACGCCGTAGACGGCTCTCAGCAGCTCGGTCGTCAGCACCTCGTCGGGCGTGCCGCTCGCGACGATCTCGCCGTCGGCGAGCACGAACAACCGATCGCAGAACGCGGCGGCGAGATTGAGATCGTGGATGGTCGCGAGCGTGGTGATGCGCAGCCGTTTCACCAGCGCCAGCAAGGCGATCTGGTGGCGTGGATCGAGATGGTTGGTGGGCTCGTCGAGCATCAGCAGCTCGGGCGCCTGCACCAGCGCGCGGGCCAGCAGCGCGCGCTGCCGCTCGCCGCCCGACAGCGTCGCAAAGGGGCGCGCCTCGGTGCCGGCCAGGCCCACGTCGCTCAGCGCCCGCTCGATGCGCGCGAGATCCTCGGCGGTCTCGCCCTCGAGCATGCGCTTGTGCGGCGTGCGCCCCATCGCCACCACCTGCCCGACCGTCAACCCGAACTCGTCGGGCGGATCCTGCAGCACCACCGCGATGCGCTGCGCGGCACGCCGCGGCGACAAGGTCCAGACTTCCTCGCCGCCGATCTCGATCGCGCCGGCCTGTGGACGCTCATAGCGAAACGCGCAGCGCAGCAGGCTGGTCTTGCCGCTGCCGTTCGGGCCGATCAGCCCGACGAACTCGCCGGGCCGCGCCTCCAGCGCGACGCGGCTGAGCAGCGCGCGCGCGGCGCGCGGCCGGTCGGCGGGCGACCAGTCGAGCGAGCTGATGCGGAAGTGGCTCATCGCGCGGCGCGGCTCAGAACTTCAGCGTCGCCGTCACGCCGCCCGAACGCGGCGCGCCGAGCAGCCACTCGCTGCCGCTGTTCTGGCTGGTCTCGACATAGACGCGGTTGGTCAGGTTGTGCAGGTAGAGCGACAAGGTCAGGTCCTTGGTGGCGCGCCACGAGGCCGAGGCGTCGAGCAGCGTATAGGAAGCCAGGGACACCGTGTTGGCGGTATCGCCGTAGCTGCGGCCGACATAACGCAGCCCCGCGCCGGCGCGCCAGCCCGGTGCGAAGGCCCAGTCGAGCCACAGGTTGGCGGTCTGCTGCGGGATGTTGATCGGCACCTTGCCGGCACGCGACACGCTCACGCCGTCCACCGATTCGTTGAAGTCGTCGTAGCGCGCGCGCAGGAAGGCCGCGTTCGCGTCGATCGAGATGCCGTGGCCGAGCTTGAAGGCGCCGGTCCACTCGACGCCGCGCGAGGACTGCTTGCCGACCTGGATGGTCTGGCCGGGGTTCTGCGGATCGACGCTGAGGAGGTTGCGCTTGACGATCTGGTAGAACGCCAGCGTCCACGCGCCGCGCCCGCCCGCGAAGGCCTGCTTGAAGCCCGCTTCCCATTGATCGCCGGTCGAGAGATTGAAGGCGCTGCTGCTCTTGGACAGCGTGATCAGCGAACCCACGCCGTCGGTGCCGGTGGTGTACTGGCCATACAGGGAAATATCGGGCGTCAGCGAGAACACCAGCCCGGTGCGCCAACTGGTGTGCGCGAAGGTCTTGCTGAACGACGAGGCGGGCGAGCTCGGCGTGGCGAAGGTATCGCGCTGGTAGTCGATGTAGTCGTAGCGCAGGCCCGAGATCCACGACAGCCGATCGCTCAGCTCGATGCGGTCCTCGGCGAACACGCCGGCCTGGCGCGTGTGGGTGCGGAACACCGGCACGGTCGCGTCAGGGCTGGAGAACGAGCCGGGATCGAAGCCGAAGGCCGGCACCACCGACTGCCCGTCGAAGGGCGTGTTGCTGGTATCGACGAAGCTCACGTCGTTGAATTCGGCCCCCACCACCAGCCGGTTCTGGCGGCCCAGCAGATGGCCGTCGAAAGTGGTGTCGAGCCGGTCGCCGACCTGCCGCTCGTGATGGCGGATCTCGATGTAGTCGCTGCGCAGCACGCTGCCGTCGCCCTGCAGCGCATAACTTTCCGAATCGCGCCAATGGCGATCGGTCAGCATGCCGTAGAACTGGTTGCGCACCGTGATGCCGGGCGCGGCGCGCCAGGTGGTGTTCAGGCGCGCCCAGCGATCGTAATAGGCGATCGAGGCGTCGCCGACGTTGTAGTTCTGCCGCGCCATGGCGGGATTGAGCACGCCGTCGATCACCGGCACGCCGAAATAGGTCATCGGCTTCTGCCGCGCGAAATCGTAGTCGAGCGTGAACGACAGCGAGGGATTCACGTCGAGCTTCAGCGCGCCGCCCACCGAGGTCAAATGCGACTCGCCGCGCGGCACCCAGCCGTTCTGCCGGTCGTCGTTCACATAGAAGCGATACGAGAGCATCGGCCCGAGCGCGCCGGTGGTGTCGAGCGCGACGCGCTTCTGGCCGTAGCTGCCGGCGCCCACCAGCAAGCTGGTCTCGCGCTCGCGCTGCGGCGCCTTGGGCACCACGTTGATCACGCCGCCCAGCCCGCCCTCGCCGTACAGCACCGAAGCCGGCCCGCGCAGCACCTCGATGCGCTCGACCGACCAGGTGTCGACCGGGAAGGTCACCGTGCCCGCGCCCACCAGCATGCGCGTGCCGTCATACAGCGTGGTGATCGATTCGGGACCGCTGAAGCCGCGCACCGATACCGAGGTGCCGCCGTTACCGGGTGCCGCGTTGGCCGCGAAGCCGGTCGCGCGCGTGACGGCATCGAGCACGCTGGTGTCGCCGCGCTCGCGGATCCGCTCGCCGTCGAGCGTCTCGACGCTGGCCGGCGTGTCGAGGCTCGACAGGCCGAGCCGGCTGCCGGTACCGGCCGGCTTGCTGAGATTGCCCGCGTCGGCGGCAGCGCGCCCGGCGCCCACCGAGATGGCCGGCAGCG